>JAGVDA010000279.1 GCA_020058975.1 Thermosynechococcus sp. WC_1
CGGATACGCTCACGGGTGACGTTAAAGATTTGTCCAATTTCTTCTAAGGTTTTCATTCGACCATCATCTAGGCCGTAACGCAGCTTTAGAACATCCCGTTCGCGGGGGCTGAGGGTGTCTAAAACGCTCTCTAAATCTTCGCGCAAAAGATTCTTAGAAACCTGATCTTCAGGGGTTTCACCGTCAGATTCAATAAAATCGCCAAGACGAGAATCTTCTTCTTTCCCAATAGGGGTTTCTAACGAGATGGGGAGCTGAGCTGATTTAGCAATAAACCGCAGTTTTTCAATCGTCATCTCCATGCGGGTGGCGATTTCTTCTTCGGTGGGTTTGCGACCCATTTCTTGAGACAGCAGCTTGGTTGTCTTTTTAATGCGAGAGATGGTTTCGTAAAGGTGAACAGGGAGCCGGATGGTGCGCGACTGATCGGCGATCGCCCGCGTAATGGCTTGACGAATCCACCAGGTCGCGTAGGTCGAAAACTTATAGCCTTTCTCGTGGTCAAACTTTTCGGCAGCGCGAATCAGACCTAGGCTGCCTTCTTGAATGAGATCTTGAAAAGACAGACCTCGGTTCATGTACTTCTTGGCGATCGACACCACCAGCCTTAGGTTAGACTGCACCATCTTGTCTTTCGCGCGTCGGCCCACATGAAGGCGGTGACGGAACGGATGAAGCGTCATCCCAACGGCTTCGCCCCATTCCGCATCCAGGGGTTCACGGTCTAGCTTCTCAACGAGATCATCATAAACGCGCTCTAGCTCTAGCAGATCTGCAATTTTACGCGCTAGCTCAATTTCTTCATCGGCGCGAAGAAGGCGGATTCGACCAATTTCTTGGAGATAAAGCCGAATAGAATCTTCTGTATAATGCTTTTTCTTGGCAACACCGCGCTTACGAGCAGCACCCTTGGTTTTTTCAGCCTTTTCTTCATCTTCTGTGTCGGCATCATCAGGCTGAAAATCTTCGTCCTCGGCATCGTCCTCCGCAACTTCGCCCAACAGCAGCGTTTCTAGTTCGCTTGGGGGTGCTTTGACAGATTCTAATACAGTACTAGCTTTGGTCATGCCGAATTCCTCATACTCCCTGGTAAGTGAAAAGGAGAAGTTTATATGAACAAAAAAGGGTGGCTCTACTTTGGATTAAGCCGGATGATCTAAAAAGTAGGGCAGATATGAAGTGACGCTCTCTAAACAACTTAATGGGTTTAGAGGGTGTTCTCTATCCACTTAAAAAATAGTCATAAAGTAAAGCAGTAACTATCTTTACCCATGACGTAAACGATTGTAGCCTCTCTTACAGATTTTGGCTGTAGACTTGCTAGGTTTCACGGACATTATGGCGCAGTCTTTAAAAGTCATGCACCAAAACGCTTGGCGAATGTTAACTTAGCTTAAGCAATGTCAAGATTTACTCCAAATTCTCTCTTTTTTGGCTATTTTTAAGCGAACTAACATTGACGCTCTTGGGCGTTGTAGGAAGTGAAACGGTGAACGTGCTGCCTTCGTTTGGCGCGGATTGCACTGCGACAGTTCCACCCATCCCCTCGACAAAGGTTTTAACAAGGGCTAAACCGAGTCCGGTGCCCCCACTGCGATTACGGGATTCATCCACGCGGTAGAATCGCTCAAAAATTCGGGATTGGTGTTTGAGGGCGATGCCTGGGCCGCGATCGCAGACATGAATCAGGGCGTAGAGCTGCTGTTGTTCGAGCCGAATGGTAACGGGGGAGTCCAGACTCGCATATTTAATAGAATTCTCAACCAGATTGATTAGAACCTGCTTCAGGCGATGCGGATCGGCATAGACCGGAACCAATTCTGATGCCTTTAGCGTCACCGTATGATGATTAACCTGCTCCACCAATTTAGTGACATCTGCCACGATGTCGTTGAGGACAAACAGCTCCGGCTGATAGGTCATATAGCCATCATCAGCGCGAGCGAGATCGAGTAAATCTTTTAGGATTCTTATGGTGTGGTCGGTTTCAGAGGAAGCAATACTCAGCGCCTCCTGCTGAGAATCGGTCAGGTTTTGCCCCCGTCGTCGCAGGCTATCTAAATAACCCCGCACGATAGTGAGAGGGGTACGCAGCTCATGGGAAACATTGCTCACAAACTGCCTTTGCTGCTCAGCGGCAGCACGCTGCTGTTGCCAAGCCTCAGAGAGCCGATGCAGCAGCATATTAAAGGTGTTGACCAGCTCCTGCACCTCTTGAGGGGCGCGAGGTACCATAATGGACTGTTCGCCCAAATCTTCTACCGAAATAGCCTGGGTCATTTGGCTAACTTGTCGCAGGGGTCGCAGCAGCCGTCGAGCTTCATAGGCAATGAGCACAATGAGTAAAATAAGTGCCGTGAGGTTTGCCCCAATGAGACTATGAGTAAGCTGATCAAATTTAGTCTGGTCTTCAGTGAGATTATGGATTAAATACAGCGTCCCGACGGGCATCTGGCGCACCATCAGTGGACTAGAGCAGGCAATAAAGTCATACCCCTGCACTTGGTAGGTTTGAGGCATACTGCTGATCGCAAGCCGATTCACTAATCGTTGAAACAGTAGTGCATCGAGCTGAGGTTTTTGAAGATCTAGGGGTTCTTTAACCACGAGCTTTTCGTCTCGGCGCTTAACGCCAATCCAGAGGTTATTCGCCGCACGGTTTTTGAGGGCTTTTTGAATACTTTCCTCCAGAGGAAACATCTCTCGATAAAGGACGACGTCTTCTTCGATTCGTTTTGCAGTTTCTTGGAGCGTCTGCTTATGGCTGGCGGTCAGAATATCTTGGGTTTTCCAGCAGGTCCATAGGGTGACAGTGCTAAGCCCAGCGGTAATGATGGCGGCGATGCGAAGGGTAAGGGTAAGCTGAAGCGATCGCGGTTGCGCCAATTTCTTCGCCAGTCTGCTATGGATGGCTTGAATTTGAACCGAGGGAGACAACCGCATAGCTTAGCTTTAGCTCAAGATAATATGACCCTACTCTAAAGTTTTAGTCGAATTTGTGAGTTTCAGGATGATGAAATGCTAATTGCTGGATAAGTTTTAGCTGAGAATTTCATATCCTCCTCTTATTCGACGTTTTCATAAACCACGTCAACTAGCATCTCAGCGGCATCTGCCAAAATAAGAATGGAGAATTCTTAGCGCTTTCCCAGCCCCTTCAACATATATTCCATGCTCCGCCTTACCGAAGTAAAGCTTCCGCTAGGCGGTCATGTTCCGCAAAGTCACATGCTTCCGCTCAATTTTCTGGGTATTGCGCTTGTCTACTATAGACATGTTGCTTTATAAGAGATAATATCTCTAAAGCCCATCTAAATTCATCAGTCCATGCTCAACATCACTCGAGCTTTGAACAATGATCGCTTGA
>JAGVDA010000067.1 GCA_020058975.1 Thermosynechococcus sp. WC_1
CATAGGCTGTGGTGAGAGATGGGGGAAGCGTTGTAGCGGAAGAGGCATGGCCTAAATAACCTACGCAGCCCACCATGAGGCTATAGGCAGCAATAATGCCAGCGCCCGCTACTGCTACCAAGGCACCTGCAAACATCAAAGAAAATTCACGTTGACGTACTGCTCTCTGCATAAGCCGCAAAGACCAGAATGTTAGAGCCGATATCGTGAGAATTAAAATAATCATATCTTTACTTATGTTAACAAAGTAAAGATGAATCTCGCGATTAATGTAAACATCTTAGGCTTGTTTTCATAATTGGTCAGCAGAGTTTTGGAGAATAGGCTCTGCGGCCTAATCTGGCGTTAAATCTAGCGTAGCGGGGCTTTAGGCTGATGCATCTGTCATGCGAACGGGCACTTGATGCGCCTGAAGGTGCGTCTTGATTTGACCGATGCTGAGTTGACCGTAATGCAGAAGTGATGCGAGAAGTGCCGCCTCTGCTTTACCTTCTGTGAGCGCCTCATGAATGTGGTCGCAGGTGCCTGCACCGCCAGAGGCAATGACTGGAATTTCAACCTGCTGGGCGATGGTTCGGGTTAGCTCTAAGTCATAGCCCGCCTGGGTTCCATCAGCATCCATGCTGGTAATGAGCAGCTCACCTGCGCCTCGGTGCGCCATTTCTTTAGCCCAAGTCACGGCGTCTAACCCCGTATTCTCGCGGCCTCCTCGCACAAATACGTCCCAGCCTGGATGGTTGGGATCTACTCTACGGCGTGCGTCAATGGCGATGACGATACACTGCGCCCCAAAGCGATCGCTGGCTCGGTTTACAAAGTCAGGATTTTTGACAGCAAAGGAATTGAGGCTGACTTTATCGGCTCCAGCTCTTAGTAATTCTTTAATCGTTTCTAAGGATTGGATCCCTCCACCCACGGTAAGCGGAATAAATACCTGTTCGGCGGTGCGATAGACCACATCAAAAATAATGCCGCGATCTTCGTGGGTGGCGGTGATGTCTAAAAACACCAGCTCATCAGCTCCGGCCTGATTATAGATTTGAGCCAGCTCAACCGGATCTCCGGCATCTCTGAGGTTAACGAAGTTTACCCCTTTGACGACCCGTCCAGCCTTTACGTCTAGGCAGGGCAAAATTCGTTTGGCTAACATTGAGGCTCCTTGATGGGTTCTATTGATTAAGCCTAGTCAACGCTGAAAACACGCGGAATGGCTGATTTTGCCGAAGGGTTGGGCTGTTCTCTATTCTAAGTAAGATGGTGCCATGTCCATCGGGCAATTGTGTTTGTTCCATCTTTAGTAAAACCGCAGCAGCGTCACTCCAATGCCCCATCCTCTGAATTCGATCGCCATTGTTATTTTGGGCGAAACCAGCGCTGCGATCGCCCGTCAAATCCAGACGACTCTCCCCAATGCTACGGTCTATGGACTGACTGAGCGCACCCAATCCGCAGATAAAACCTACGCCAATTTTGGCGACACGCTTAGAGAACTCTTTACCCAAAGCACTTCTATTATTGGAATCTGCGCTGCTGGCATCTTAATCCGCACCCTTGCGCCACTGCTGTGTGACAAACGCGCTGAGCCACCTGTGATTGCGGTGGCAGAAGATGGAAGTGCTGTGGTGCCATTGCTGGGTGGCTTAACGGGAGCCAATGATTTGGCAAAGGCGATCGCCGCTGCCCTCCACACCCAAGCTGCCATCACCGCCACGGGTCAACTGCGATTCAATATTGTGCTAGAAGCACCACCCTCTGACTACCGACTGGCGAATCCAGAACATGCTAAATCCTTCACTTCTGATCTGATTGCAGGCGCAACCGTCCGGCTCGTGGGGGAAGAAGCCTCGTGGCTCAGTCAAAGCAATCTGTCCATTAGTGCTGAAGGTACTCATCTCATTGAAGTAACAGAGCGCCCCGTCATGGGCAGCGTCACCCATCTCGTTTATCATCCGGTGACGCTTCAGGGACGGCTCTCGATTATTGGGACAGGGCCAGGATCTGCTCAGTGGATGTCGCCTGAAGTGAAAGGGATTCTTCAAACTGCCACAGATTTAGTGGGCTACAAAACCTATTTAGACTTGGTCGGAGATCTCGCGCAGGGTAAGCAAAGACACGAATCTGATAACCGCGTGGAGATTGACCGCGCCCGTCATGCTTTAGCGTTAGCCGCAGCAGGAAAATCGGTGGTGGTGGTGTCTTCGGGCGACCCTGGCGTTTTTGCGATGGCAGCGGCGGTGTTTGAGGTGATTGACCACGACGCAAATCCAGCCTGGAACAACCTTGATATTCACGTTGCCCCTGGCATCTCAGCCATGCAGGCGGCAGCGGCGGCAGTGGGTGCGCCCCTCGGTCACGATTTCTGCGCCATTTCACTCTCCGATATCCTCAAGCCTTGGGAAATAATTGAGCAGCGAATTGCGGCAGCAGCAGCAGCAGATTTTGCGATCGCCTTCTACAACCCCGTCTCTAAACAGCGCACCTGGCAGCTTACTGCCGCTAAGGAGATTTTGCTTAGATGGCGATCGCCCACAACCCCCGTCGTTCTTGCCCGAAATATGGGCAGACCTGGGCAAACGGTTCAGGTGAGCAACCTCGGCGATTTGACGGCTGACCAAGCAGATATGCGAACGGTCTTGATTGTTGGCTCTAGCCAAACTCGAACGGTTAAACGCGCAAATGATGAGGTTTGGGTCTACACACCCCGCAGGTATGAGCAATAGAGCTGTTGCGTTATAAAACGACCTAAAACTCTTTGACAACCTATCTTTTCTTATTTCTTCTTCCTTGCCTCTGTAAGCTATGCAGCTTCTAAA
>JAGVDA010000570.1 GCA_020058975.1 Thermosynechococcus sp. WC_1
ACATAGCCCTGCACCCCACTGCCTGCAATCGCCTCAAAGTCTTTCACCTCAGCCAAGCCTGCTTCTTGAGACTGGGCATACTTCACCACTGCTTCTGCCAATGGATGTTCTGAATTGCGCTCTACGGAAGCAGCAAGCTGCAATAGCATTAGCTCCTGGCTAGTATTTGTCCCGTTCACGCTGATGAAGTCCGTCACCGTGGGCTTCCCTTGAGTTAAAGTTCCGGTTTTGTCTAGAACAATCACCTGCAATTTGTGGGCTAGTTCTAGGCTGTCTGCGCCCTTAATCAAAATGCCGTTTTCAGCGCCTTTGCCCGTGCCAACAATAATGGAGGTGGGTGTGGCTAACCCCAAGGCACAGGGGCAGGCAATAATCAGCACTTCTACCATCGTGATCAAGGCTAAGGTGGGGTTGCCCGTGACGTTAAACCAGATGACAAACGTGGCGATCGCCACCGCAATGACCGCTGGCACAAACCATCCTGTTACCTGATCGGCGAGGCGCTGGATGGGTGCTTTGGAGCCTTGTGCCTGCTGAACCAGTTGGACAATTTGAGCTAGAAAGGTATCTTTGCCCACCCGCGTTACCCGAAACTTAAAGCTCCCAGTTTTGTTGAGCGTTGCGCCAATTACCTCATCTCCAGGCTGCTTTTGGGCTGGGATGCTCTCCCCCGTTACCATCGCCTCATCTACGGTAGAACTGCCTTCCGTCACCTCGCCATCTACCGGAATCTTCTCGCCAGGACGCACCCGTACAACGTCTCCTACTCGCACTTGCGCAATGGGGATATCAAGGTCTTTGCCATCGCGGACAATTCGGGCTGTTTTGGCCTGTAAGCCCATTAGCTTACGAATTGCGTTAGACGTTTTCCCCTTGGCACGGTTCTCTAGCAAACGCCCTAATAGCAGCAGCGTAATGACCACGGAGGCTGACTCATAATAAACGCTAGGCGCTAAGCCTTGATCTGTTAAAAATTTGGGGAATAACGTAATCAATAGTGAGTAAAAGTACGCCGCGCTTGTGCCCAGCGCAATGAGCGTGTCCATTGTGGCGTTGTGGCGTTTAAGGGCTTTCCAAGCGTTCACATAAAAAGACTTGCCGCACCAAAACTGAACCGGAGCGGTCAACACAGCCTGTAGCCAGAAATCATGCAGCCACAGAGGGATGAAGGCGATATGCAGCCCCGTCATGGCAGGGAGGGAGCCAAAAACCACAACTGCGCTAATGATGGCACCCGTCCAGACTTTGTGCGTTAAGTCGCGCGCTTGCGCCCGTTGCGATCGCCGTTCAACATCATCCTCTTCGGCAAGGGGATCTTGCATCAAAAAAGCCGAATATCCAGCCGCATCAACGGCCTTTTCAATGGCTGTGATGTCTGTTTTTTGAGGATCATAGGTAACAGAAGCCTGTTCTGTCGCAAAGTTGACGCTGCTTTCACTGACGCCCAGTACAGCACGAATGGCTTCTTCAATGCTGTTAGCACAAGCGGCACAGCTCATGCCGCGTAGCCTAAGGGTTGCGCTCGTTTTAGTCATCCACACCTCCGATGATGGGGGATCTGATTATTCAGCGACGGTGTAGCCTGCGGTTGCGATCGCCGCTTTTACAACCTCTGCCTCAGCCTGGGTTGTAATACTCACCCACTTTGTCTTTAAGTCTGGGTCTACAGTCGCCGTGGCATCAAGGGCTGTAATAGCCTTTGTAATACTAGAAGCACAAGCACCACAGGCCATATCAGGAACGTTGATTTGCAAAGTCATCATGTCAATCTCATCGAGTTGTTGCTACTATCCATCATCAACCTTCTAGTTAACTAGAGAGTCAAGGCATTTTAGGTGAGATTTTTCAGTCTTTCCCACATCTGCGCTGCATCTGGCGCGGGCGCTCTAAAAATAATTCACCCCCCTGAAAAAGACTGATTTTTCAAAGCCTGCGTTTGCTAGGGCTGGCGCAAGCCAGCCATCAGACCTATCGCCCTAAAACTGCTATATCTTAGAGAGGGCAGACCTTTATTGCTAGACCGATGGCTTTTTCTGAAGACAAAACGGGTTCACTCAATACTCTAGATCCTAAGCAGTACGAGGGCTTGAGCGAGGAACAGTATCGTAAAAAAATGCAGCGCCGTAAAGAAGTCCAAGCGCAAAGGCTAGACGCGCGATCGCAGCAGAAGGGTCTAATCATTGTCCACACGGGCAATGGCAAGGGCAAAACCACGGCGGCACTGGGGATGGTGCTGCGATCGCTGGGGCACGGTCACAAAGTTGCCATTATTCAGTTTATTAAAGGCGGCTGGGAACCTGCCGAGAAGTCTGTGTTTGCCCTTTGGCCTGACCAGATCCAGTTTCATGCAATGGGTGAAGGGTTCACTTGGGAGACACAGGATCGGGCGCGAGACATCTTAAAAGCTAAAGAGGCTTGGGTTAAAGCCTTAGAATATATCCAGGATCCTGATTATCAGCTTGTATTGCTAGATGAAATCAATATTGCGCTCAAGCTTGAATATTTGCAGCTAGATGAAATTTTGGCAGGCATTAGCCAAAAGCCCGAAAACGCTCACGTCATCTTAACGGGACGCGGTGCGCCTGCTGCTCTCATTGAAGCCGCAGACTTAGTGACAGAAATGATGTTGGTAAAGCATCCATTTCGAGAACAGGGTGTTAAAGCACAGGCAGGAATTGAGTTTTAAGGTTAAGGATTGTGGCGCAATAACAGTTCCATTTTGTAGGGGCGGATTTAGCTGATACGGCATTGGAGAATCCGAAATTTATCGGCAAAACCCGCCCTTACAGACATGAGAGGTTTCTAAAAATTGGCCTTTATTAAATTAATGACCCTAAGAAAATTAAGGCAAAAGCAAAATGACGGTTTGGCAAAGTAAGTCAGCGGTACAACAGCAGCGCCCCCTTAAAAGCGTGGTAGCGGACATTATATTAGTCGCGCTATTAGGAGGGCCATTGGCAGCACCCTTTTTAGCCTCTACATCACTACCGCTGCTGCCGCTCATTGCCAACATTATTTACTTTATGGGCAATCACGTTTGCCCCCAGCCAGAAATGGGGCTAACGCTGTCTGCGCCCTATATTATGGCAGTCTGTATGCGCTGCTATGGCACCCTAATGGGGCTTGTACTAATGCGCTGGCTGATTAGCCGTAACACAGGGCGTGAGCTTTACTGGTTCAACCAATATGGCATTGCCGGATTTTGCCTGACCGTCTTGCTGTGCCTTGCTTACCCAGCGGAACTATGGGCGCAATACTGGGGTTGGTGGAGCTACAGCAACCCGATTGTGACCATTTTTGGACTCATTTCTGGGGTAGGGTTAGGCTCTTATATTATGCCTTTGCTTTATGCTAAAACAGCGAAAATAATCAATTAGAAATACTGTAATTCTGAGCTGATTGAAGGACCTCTTTAAAACCTAGAGAATAAAGTTATGGAAAACATACTTTTGCAACGTATTACCTATAGTCCTAACATCTGTCGCGGCAAACCTTGTGTTAGGGGGCTTCGCTATCCTGTAGAACTTTTACTGGAACTCCTTAGTTCTGGCATGACCACTGAAGAAATTCTTGACGACTATGATGACCTAGAACGAGATGATATCCTAGCGGCATTGCTTTTTGCTGCTTACCGTCACTTGTTGAGTTGCTATAGCAACATGCCTACGTTGAATTAAGTCGTGATTTAGTGATTGTGCATCAATAGAAATCAAAACTTCTTTTATTTCAATGGGCTGTTTTAATTGCTTACAATGTCGCGATCGCAAAGGCTGGCTCTAGATCTTGAAAGAGCGCCGTACTGAGGTAGCGTTCGCCAAAGCTGGGCTGAATGACCACAATCAGCTTGCCTTCATTTTCGGGGCGCTTTGCCACCTGAATCGCTGCACACAACGCCGCCCCTGAAGAAATGCCGGACAGCAAACCTTCCTCACGCGCCATTCGACGACCGTAGGCGATCGCATCTTCATCACTCACGGCAATATTTTCGTCAATGAGATCCGTCCGTAACACAGGGGGGATAAAGCCTGCGCCAATCCCCTGAATTTTGTGGGGGCCAGGTTTACCGCCAGAAAGAACGGGGCTGTTGGTTGGCTCCACGGCGATCGCCTGAAATCCAGGCTTGCGGTCTTTAATGACCTCAGCAATGCCCGTAATGGTGCCGCCTGTCCCCACCCCAGCAATCACAATATCCACTTGCCCGTCGGTGTCTCGCCAAATCTCTTCAGCAGTAGTATCGCGGTGGACTTGAGGGTTAGCTGGGTTTTGAAACTGCTGGAGCATATAGGCATTGGGGATGGAATCTACTAACTCCTGCGCTCGCTGAATGGCACCTTTCATGCCCTCGCTGCCAGGGGTTAGCTCGAGTTGGGCACCGTAGGCGCGCAGCATCGCCCGACGCTCGGTACTCATGGTTTCTGGCATAGTCAAAATGAGGCGATACCCTTTGGCAGCAGCCACCATTGCTAAAGCAATTCCGGTATTGCCTGAAGTTGGCTCCACCAAAATCGTCTTGCCTGGAAAAATCAGCCCATTTTCCTCGGCAACTCGAATCATATTGATGCCGATGCGATCTTTGACAGATGCTGAAGGGTTCATGCTCTCGAGCTTGACCAAAATCCGAGCGACGCAGCCTTCGCTCTGGGGAATGCGATTGAGCTGGACTAATGGCGTACGCCCAATTAGTTCGGTAATGTCGTGAGCAATATGCATGATCTAAATTTCCTAATCTGTTCGAGGAATGGCGTTACAACAACAATAAAATAAACGCTGGGCAGGCTAAATGTAGTACATTAGCTCTGACTGTCGCAGGGCATCTCGGCGATCGCATAGGTCTTGAAGGGTATGCTTTTGCAGTATCTCACGCATCGCCTCACAGGAGCCTTTCCAGACGTTTTTTAATACTTTTTTCTCTGCGGATTTAGAGACTTCATTTTCGTGGGGAGAGGTAATATCTCGCCCTTCAATGGAAGTCATAACTTCAAGTACGGTAATCTGTCGTGGCTCCCGCGCCAGCAGATAACCCCCTTTGGCTCCACGCTGCGATTTGACAAGTCCTGAGCGCCGCAGGGTTGCCAAGAGCTGTTCAAGGTAGCGATCTGGGATATCTTGCTGAGCTGCAATTTGACGAATTTGGAGCGGATCATTGCTTTGAAATTCATCTGCCAAAGCAATTAAAGCGAGGAGCGCGTATTCGCTTTTACAGGAAAGTTCCACAATGTGAGTTATTCCAGAGCAATAAACAGCCTATCATAAGTATACTACGGCTTTATGCAGTAGTTTTCGTACTTTATAGCGTTGTGGTGATGCGCTGCGCTCTAAAGCACTAATCCGCCTACCTTTTTACTGCATTTATGGCAAGCACCACTGCAACCCTCCTCATTACCTGTCCCGATCAGCAGGGGTTAGTTGCCAAAATCTCCAATTTTATTTACGCCAACGGGGGCAACATTGTCCATGCCGATCACCATACAGACTTTTTGGCGGGTTTATTTCTCACGCGAATTGAGTGGCAGCTCGAGGGCTTTAAGCTGCCTCGAGACTTAGTGGAACCCGCCTTTGCGGCGATCGCCCAGCCACTAGGAGCCACCTGGCAGCTTCATTTCTCAGATGTGCGGCCTCGGATTGCCGTTTGGGTCAGTCGTCAAGATCACTGTTTGTTTGACTTACTCTGGCGGCAAAAGGCCAAAGAGTTCAACGCAGAAATATCGCTGATTATTAGCAATCATGAGAGCCTACAGCCCATTGCAGAACAGTTTGGCATTGCCTACCAATTCCTCCCCATTACGCCAGAGACAAAGCTCGAACAAGAGGCAAAAGAGCTGGCACTACTGCAAGCGCATCAGATTGATTTGGTGGTGCTTGCCAAGTATATGCAGGTACTCAGCGCCAATTTTGTGACGCAATTCCCCAAAGTTATTAACATTCACCATTCGTTTTTGCCTGCCTTTGCGGGGGCAAACCCTTACCAACGTGCCTATGAACGCGGGGTTAAAATTATCGGCGCAACGGCACACTACGTCACCGCAGACCTAGACGAAGGTCCCATTATTGAGCAGGATGTGGTGCGCGTGAGCCATCGAGATGAGACGGCGGATCTGGTTCGTAAGGGAAAAGACCTAGAGCGGATGGTTTTGGCACGAGCAGTGCGCCTACATTTGCAAAATCGCATTTTGGTCTACGGCAATCGCACAGTGGTTTTTGCCTAAACGCATGAGTAGGGACTTATCAAACGGGTTTCGGCTTCGCGTTCGACTGAGCGCTCACGCCGAAGTCTCAACCCTCACATCCCTTATTGGCGAGGGTTGAGCGGCGATGTCGTGCTGTGTCCTGAGCTTGCCGTTGGCGTAGCCTTGCCTTTGGCAATAGGGAGCCTGTCGCTTTGGCGTAGCCTCGCCTTTGGCGATAGGAAGTCGAAACCCAATCTCAACCTGTAACTTTCTTTATGTCCACCTACAGATTACCCCAACTTACAAATCGCCTCGCCGCCCCGCTCAATCCAGCCACGAATAAGGCCAGAGGTTGACTGCGCCGCAGCACAATTTCCCGCACCATCAATCACAATCACACCACCATCACCCTGTACCTTCCGCACCAAATACTCAATCCCAGCCTTTGCAGCCGCGTCCGCATCCATCCCCTTAAAATGCACAAAATCAGAAATCGTTTTTGCCAGAACCGTCCGCAAAAACTGTTCCCCATAGCCTGTCGCCGATACCGCACAGGTTTCATTATCTGCAAATACCCCTGCCCCCACCACAGGTGTATCGCCCACTCGACCCCAACGCTTATTCACCAAACCGCCTGTTGAAGTTGCCGCCGCCAGATTGCCCTGGAGATCTTGCGCCACTGCGCCCACCGTCCCCAGCTTCTGGGATGGCTTAATCCGTTCATGATCTAACGTCATGCGTCCTGCGGACTTAGCTTCTGCTAACTGCTTAATTCGTGCATCTGTAATGAAGTAATCATCAGGGTAAGTTTCCATTTGGCAAAATTGAGCGAATTCTAAAGCGCCGTCGCCCACCAGCAAAACATGCTCCCCGCGATCTAAAACACGACGGGCTAAGGCGATCGGGTTTTTTATTTGCTTAATACAGGCTACTGCCCCTGCGCTCAGGTCGCGCCCATTCATGAGCGCTGCATCCATTTCCACCTTGCCTTCTGCATTCAGCACAGACCCTCGCCCCGCGTTATAGAGCCGATCATTTTCAAGGAGGGTGACGCAATACTCCACGACGTCTAGCGCGCTGTCTCCCTGCTCTAGGCGTTGACGACCTTGCTCCAAGATTGCGGTAATACTCTGCTGAAAGACAGCCTCGCTGGCCTCTTGCTTGAGATCTTCTAGGGCACCCGCGCCGCCATGAATCATCAGGGAATAAGAATTAGACATTATTTAGATTGGTACAGAAATCCCAAGTATATGAACAATCTGAAAACTTCGTGAAGTCTAAGTTGGGTGAGCGAAGCCGAACCCAACACCTCCGCTGTTATGCGTTTTTCTCGTCTTGAGAGACCACGCGATCGCCAGGCACAAGCTCCTCTAGTATCCTAAAGCGAATGTGATTAATCGCTAAATCCCCTAAAGAAATATGCTCCGGCTTGTCATCGGCCTTCATTTTGGTAAACGAGATCCCCTTCCCAATTTCAGTGTGGTACCAAGATAAGCCCATAAAAAACCGCTCTGGGTAAGGCCCTCGATCAACCGTATCGTCCACGTTAGACTCCATCGGTAGCCAGCCAATACCAGGCACATAAAACTCTAGCCAAACATGGTTAAAATCTGGCTCTAGGGGCAAATGACGAAGCTCAGGATGCTGAGGGCATTTATAGCGCCCAATGGTGCGACAGGCAATTCCATTGAGCCGCGCCAAGGCCAGCAAAATTCCAACATATTCACCACAAGAGCCAATCCCCCGCGCTAGGGCAATGTCTGGGGTATCAATGCGGGGTTGAATGCCGTAGGAAAGCCGATCGTAAACATAATTACGAATCTTTAGCATCTTCCGCAGCACATTGGTTTCAGTGCCAACGGCCTCCTTTGCAGCCTGAAGAATGGTGGGCGTATCCATTGCGAGATCGTCGTCATCGACCAGATAACGCTGCTGTAATTCCAGAGGCAGCGGCAGGCTGCTGTCAATATCTTCAGGGGATAGTGAATACTTGAGGCTGTACATTTCAATGATGGCTTTCCAGCCAATTAGCCCACCCTGATGGGGCTGCACCTGATCGAAGCTAAAAACCGCGACCTGCTGCCCATCTTGTTCTTCAAGGGTGTACTCATGCCCGATTGGCTCAACGTGACGCACTCGCTGGCGCAGCGTATTGGAGGGTAAGGCAATGCGCCATTGGACGTTATTTAGCGTCACGGCCTCAGTGGCGAGGAGTTCTTCTACATAGGAAAGCTCTACCAAATACCCATTAGAAAGCGTGTAGCGGTCGGTCGGGCTGTGGTGGATGTGTAGGGGATGGATGAACGTGCGATCGCGAAACGTCAGCTCATAGGGAAACTCTGCATTGGGATCATCCCGAATATAGGGTTCTTCATCGGCATAGGAAATATAGCAAACGGGTTTTTGGCCTAACTCAGGCGTATAAAATGCAATGCCCGTCGGGTCGCTAAAGGGCGTAAGCGCACTAAACTGAACGGCTCCTGTACTGCGATCGAGTGAGTAGACCGTTTGCTCAGCGCGATCGCACACCCACAGTGCATCTTCAAATACCGTTAGCGTTTCGGTGCCCATTCCAGGCTGCGCAAAGCGCGCGATCCGCTCCCCCGTACTTTGCTCAAAAACATGGATATAGCCAGACTTCTGACAGCTCACATATACGCTAGACTCCCACACTGCTACCCCAGTCACGGGATAGGGCAGTCGCGTAAAGACGGTTGACACAAGGGTTTTGCGATCGCACCAAAACACCTCTTGCCCCTTTGCAAACCAGACATTATCTTGACAAACCGCTACGCCAGTCGCACCAATCCATTCAGAAACATGGTGAGGATTTAAGATGCTTGTATTATTGGTGCGAGGATCCACATGCACCAAATACCCGCGAAATAAATCTACAGCGAGTAAATGATCGCCATCAGAGGCAAGTCCTGACAGGGCGTAAACGCCAATGGGACGAATTGTAGAATACTGCAATGATGACTCAGGAAACGGGCTTTCAGGCTTCGGCATAATTCAACGGCTTACTAGGTCTACCAAACTCTATCGCCCTCAAGGTAAAATCAGGTCTACCTCAATACGCTGAATCAGATGAGACTAGCATGAAAGTTGTTTATGACCCAGATAAGGATATTTTACAAATCACTTTCGTTGAAACGATTATTGAGGAAACCGCTCAAATCGCACCAGGCTTGGTGCTGGACTATGACGAAGATGGGAATGTTATTGGGCTAGAACTGGTTAATGCATCCACTAAAATGGATAACCCTCACACTATTTCTTATCTCATTGGCGAAGCAAACACTGATAAGCCAAAACTGAGCGGTCAGGGTTAAAGGCGGTCAGAATTTGAGTCTCGAAAAGAGTGGGCGGTCTTAATCGTTGACCCAAGACTCTTTACCTGTCAGCTCAATGACGCGATCCCGTAACAAAAAGTTGTTCGCTGCTAGTTGATGCTCAACATTCTGCCATTGGCGATCGCCAAAGTATCTGCTTAGCTCGTAAATACGCTGCTGGCGACCCACTGAGCCGCGAGCAACCAAAGCCCGAACTTCGTCTTGAATGTCAGTAATAGAATCTAGTGCAATCGTAGGCATCGTTAATTTCCCCGCAAATAAAATAAAAATTAGATGAATCGTACGTCTTTCTTTTACAGACAGAATTTTTAAGAAAGCCCCGCTACAAGCGCCAAAAGAAACCCATCGTATTTCCGCTGTTACTCAGCCTGTGTTGCTTTTGGCTAAGCGCTAATCGTGAATAAAATTTAACTGCTCTTGACCCAGTGCAACATAACTGTATTGTACGTTACTGATTCAGTCGCATCCCACTTAAAGGTCAAGAGTTCATGACGTTGTAGCAGGACTTTAGGGCAAGAGATTTGTCAGCAATGCTTCAAAGTAAAAGACCGCAGGTCGCTATGATAAAAAATGCCAAATGCTGCAAAGCTATCAATGGCCTTCCGCCAAAAAATACCCATCAACCTTGAGTAAACCATGACTGATTCAATTCAAATCTTGATGTGTGCCCCTCATCATTACGATGTTGATTACGTCATCAATTCCTGGATGGAAGGAAACATCCATCGCTCCTCGCGCGAACGGGCTGAGGAGCAGTGGAATCAGCTTTATCAGACGTTAAAAACCTACGCAGAAGTGACTTTAGTAGAGCCACAGCCAGGATGGCCAGATATGGTGTTCACCGCTAATGCCGGATTGGTTTTGGGCAATACGGTCGTCCTTAGCCGTTTTTTCCATCCTGAACGACAGGGGGAAGAACCTTACTTCCAGCAGTGGTTTGAAGATAATGGCTATACCGTCCACACGCTGCCCAAAAGTTTACCCTTTGAAGGTGCAGGCGATGCGTTATTGGATCGTGCCGGACGGTATCTATGGGCAGGCTATGGCTTTCGCTCTGAACTCGATTCTCATCCCTACTTGGCAAAGTGGCTGGATGTAGAGGTGCTGTCTCTAAGGCTTGTAGATCGGCGCTTCTATCACCTAGACACCTGTTTTTGCCCCCTCACTGACGGATATCTGCTGTATTATCCAGCCGCCTTTGACACCTATTCCAATCGCATGATTGAACTGCGTGTACCAGCGGAAAAGCGGATCCCCATAGATGAAGTGGATGCGGTCAATTTTGCCTGTAATTCGGTGAATATTAACCGCGTTGTGGTGATGAATAAAGCCAGTGACGGCCTGAAGCAAATCTTAGGTGATCGCGGTTTTACAGTCGTCGAAACACCCCTAACAGAATTCCTAAAAGCAGGCGGCGCGGCAAAATGCTTAACCCTACGGACGACGGAGCCGCGCCCAGAGTCGCCTCAATCTTCTTCAATTCAAAGCCGAGTGATTCATCTTGAAGGCCATTTGTTAGATTCTGGCCTCGTGAATCAGGTGCTAGACACCATTGTGGCAGGGGGCGGCAGCTTTCAGGTTCTCAACTTTCACCTCGGTGAACAGCGCCAAGATGCATCGGTTGCAAAGGTGAAAGTCTCAGCGCCAGATCTAGAGGTGATGGCAGACATCATGGGACAGCTCATTGATCTCGGAGCCATCGGCGTTACGGAAGAAGCGGCAGAGGCGCATCTTGCGCCAGTTTTTCAGGCAGGAGTCGCACCGGATGATTTTTATGTCAGCACCATTTACCCGACGGAGGTATTGATTTCAGGACATTGGGTTAAGGTGCAGGGGCAGCGGATGGATGGGGCGATCGCCGTCACCCAGTCTCCCGAAGGTTCTGTTGCCCGCTGTAAGCTGTTGCGAGATTTACAGGTGGGTGAATCTGTGGTGGTGGGCAGCGAGGGCATTCGCACCAAGCGCAACACCACAACCCTCAAAAAAAGCTCAGCCGAAGAATTCAGCTTTATGGGGGCTGGGGTTTCAAGCGAGCGTCGGGTAGAGCTGGTGGTTGAACAAATTGCCTGGGATCTGCGCCGGATTCGAGATCAGGGCGGTAAAGCCGTAGTCACAGCAGGCCCTGTGGTGATTCATACGGGCGGCAGTGAACATCTAAATAAGCTGATCCGAGAGGGCTATGTCCATGTGCTGTTGGGGGGCAATGCGATCGCCGTGCATGACATTGAGCAGTCGCTGATGGGCACTTCTTTGGGGGTTGACATGCAGCGCGGCGTGTCGGTGCATGGGGGGCATCGCCACCACCTCAAGGCCATTAATGCCATTCGTCGCTGCGGCAGTATTGCGAAGGCCGTAGAGCAGGGGGTTTTACGCAGCGGCGTAATGTACGAATGCGTGAAGCACAACGTTCCCTTTTCTCTGGCGGGATCAATTCGTGATGATGGCCCTCTGCCGGATACCAAGATGGATTTGATTGAAGCCCAGGCCGATTACGCCCGTCTTATTGAAGGGGCTGATCTGATTTTGATGCTTTCGAGTATGCTCCATTCCATCGGCGTGGGGAACATGACGCCAGCGGGAGTGAAGATGGTCTGTGTGGATATTAATCCGGCGGTGGTGACGAAACTGAGTGATCGCGGCTCGATTGAGTCGATTGGCGTTGTGACGGACGTGGGTCTATTTCTGAGCCTTTTGGTGCAGCAGCT
>JAGVDA010000301.1 GCA_020058975.1 Thermosynechococcus sp. WC_1
CAGCAACGGGTTCTGGACTGCTGCCTCAGATGGATCGGATGGCTCGTCTGACGGCGATCGCCCAGTTTAGCCCTCATAAAGCCAAGCAAAAGATCTTCATTAATTTTGCGCCTACCGCACTGTACGACCCCGTTTTTTGTCTCAATACGACGGTGCAGGCTATTGATCGAGCTGGGATATCCCATGATCAAGTTGTATTTGAAGTGGTTGAATCAGATGAATTTAAAGATTCGTCTCATCTTAAAGCAATTATTAATCACTATCGTAAGTCTGGTTTTCTGATTGCCTTAGATGATTTAGGTGAGGGTTATTCTAGCCTTAATCTTCTGCATCAAGTTCGTCCAGATTTTGTCAAGCTAGATATGGCTCTCATTCGCGATGTTCACCGAGATCCCTATAAAGCGTCAATTACTGAAAAGATTTTAGAGATTGCACAAAACCTAAACGTTCAAACGGTTGCTGAAGGGATTGAGTGTGTTGAAGAATTAAATTGGCTACAAGAGCGTGGAG
Organism: Thermosynechococcus sp. WC_1; assembly: GCA_020058975.1. Lineage (GTDB taxonomy): Bacteria > Cyanobacteriota > Cyanobacteriia > Thermosynechococcales > Thermosynechococcaceae > JAAURS01. The sequence continues at coordinate 511 of JAGVDA010000301.1, forward strand.
CCACCTTTGCTCAGGGGTTCTTGATCGGAAAACCCAGCCCAATGCCAGTTCAAGAAACGCCTTATTTTGAAACCTCACTATCTATTGCTGCCCAGAGACAAAATAAAATTCGGCTGCAAAAAAGCAAATTTGAGGACATTATTTCAGAAACCACCCAGCGCATCCGTCATTCTCTAGAACTAGATGATATTTTACAAACGACGGTCGCTGAAGTTAGAAAGTTATTTGAGGTAGACAGAGTCTGTATCTATCAATTTAAGAAAGACTGGAGCGGCGTTATTGCCGTTGAATCGGTGGCGCAAGGATGTCTGTCTTTAGCGCATACAGAGGGGATAGAACAGCACTTTCAATCTTCACATTGGAGTCTTGCTGAGAACCACCAGACAAGAGCGCTCTTTGACATTGAAACTTCAGATCTTGCACCCCATCACCTCGAACAATTGCGCGCTTGGAAAATTCGAGCAAGTCTCATGGTTCCGATTTTGCAGCAGGGTAATTTGTGGGGACTTCTCCTTGCTCATCAATGCAGTGCGCCTAGATTCTGGCAAGATTTAGAGATTGATTTATTTGGACGACTTGCAGAACAAGCGGCAATTGTGATTCAACAGTCTGAACTCTATGATCAATTGCAAAAGAGCAATCAAGAACTGCAACGCCTGGCTATTTCGGATGGTCTGACCCAAGTCGCAAATCGTCGTCACTTTGATTCAATGCTGAAGCAGGAGTGGCAAAAAATAGAGGATAAAACGGCTTCTCTATCATTACTTTTGTGTGATGTTGATTTTTTTAAAATTTATAACAACACCTATGGGTATTCAGCAGGAGATGAAGTTCTCAAGCAGATTGCTCGGGAAATTAAGCAGGCCATATCAGCGGAGAATGCTCTGGTTGCAAGGTATAGTGGGGGAGAATTTGCGGTAATTCTGCCAAAGTTTAATTTAGCTGATGCAGTTGAAATTGCACAAAAAATTCAGGTAAAAATTGCTGCTTTACAGTTGCCTCACTGTACTTCAACGGTTAGCCCATTTATTACACTCAGTATTGGTATCGCAGCTCATATCCCTGATGTGCAGATTTCCCCTGAAGTATTAATCGGTGAGGCAGATCGGCATCTGTCTCAGGCAAAAATACAGGGCGGAAATACTTGGTCAATTGGGTCAGAGTGTTAGAAAGCCATAGCCGTAGATAGACCGCAGCAAATTGACGCTATCGTTAACAGGTGAGCGCGAGCGTTCATTGACTGCTGGCGTATAGCTATTGTGGCTCTTTTTTATTCCCATGATTTCTAAACCATTGATTGACATCCGAACTGTCTCAACCAGCGCAGACTTTGAGCTGTTCCTGGATGTCCCTCAGTATGTCTATGGTAATGATCCGAATTGGGTACCGCCGATTAGAAGTGCGATCGCCGCTCAACTTTCCCCCACCAATCCTTTCTGCACTTACGGTACCCTACAAGCCTTTATTGCACTGGTGAACCATCAGCCCGTCGGGCGCATTGTGGCATCGGTGAATCAACGGCTGATTGAGCGAGAAGGCGAACCCATTGGCTTATTTGGCTACTTTGAGTGCATCCCTGATTTAGAAATTGCCCAGGCGCTATTTGCTGCTGCCGAGCAGTGGCTGCAAGACCAGGGCATCCACCGCATTCGAGGCCCTATTGACCTTTCTACCCACAATAGCTGCCTGTTTTTGGTGGATGGGTTTGACAGCCCACCGATGATGATGATGCCCTATAACCCGCCCCACTACCCGCAGTTTATGGAGCAGCTCGGCTGGCATAAAGCTAAAGATGCTTATGCCTACGACTTTCCGCTGAATCAAGAACTCTCAAAACCCTTTGAGAAAGGCTATCGTATTGCCTGTCAGTCGGGCGTGACCTTTCGCCCCATCCACACCAAAGGCCAAGATTTTGCCGACGATTGCAAAAAAATCTATGAACTGTTTAACAAAGCTTTTGCCAATAACTGGAGTTCTACGCCGCGTACCTTAGAAGAATTTCTAGAAGAGGCCAAAAGCCTTCAGGACTTAGTAGATCCTGACGTGTTTCCGGTGGCGGAATACAACGGCGAAATGATTGGCTTTTGGATGGGTCTGCCCGACTACAATATTGCGCTCAAGCACATCGGCGGCAAACTCAACTGGCTTGGGATTCTCAAGTTTTTGTGGTACCGCCGCCAGATTGACCAAGGCCGCGTGATTGCGATTTGTTCTCTGCCAGAGTATCGGCGCAAAATGGTGCCGTTGGGGCTGATTTATTTGGGGATGCAGGGCGGACTCAAAAAGGGCAAGCCCTACAAACGCGCAGAGCTATCGTGGGTTTTTGAAGATAACTACCCTTCGCGAAAGCTGATTGAGGCCGCAGGCGGTAAGATTTACAAGACCTACCGAATTTACGAAAAATCCCTATGAAAGCGTTAGTGACAGGGGCGAATGGCTTTACCGGATCGCATTTGGTAGAGGCGTTGGTGAACCGAGGCGTAGCGGTGATTGCCTATGTACGTCGCTCTAGCCAATGCGATCGCCTCTTAGATCTCCCCATCACCTATGCCTACGGCGACATTACCGACCAGGCTGCGTTAACGGCTGCAATGAAAGACGTAGATACCGTCTTTCACACAGCAGCCTATGTAGAACTGGGCTTAGTCGATGCTACGGCAATGGAGCGGGTGAATGTACTGGGCACTCAGGCCGTACTCGCCGCAGCCCAGGTAAATCGCGTTTCTAAAATGGTGCATTGCAGCACGATTGGCGTGTTGGGCGACACACAAGGGCAGGTGGTAGACGAAACCTTTGTGCGCACCCAAACCAGCTTTTCTTCGGCCTACGATCGCACGAAATACCTTGCCCAACAAGCCGTAGATGCAGCCGCTCAACAGGGGCTAGATGTGGTGAGTGTACTACCCTCCGGCATTTTTGGTGCAGATGACCCTCACTTTGGGCCAGTAGTGCAGACCTTTCTCAAAGGGCGGCTGAAGCTTTGGGCGGGGGGCGATCGCATCACAGGCATTGTCCATGTCGATGATCTCGTAGAAGCCATGATTTTGGCAGCGGAGCGGGGGCGCATCGGCGAACACTATATTATTTCGGCGGGGGAAATGAGCACCCGCGAAATGTTTGGGCAGTTTAGCCAACAGTCTGGCATTCCTGCCCCAGCAGAAGCCCCCGAAGCGGTTGTGCGTTTGCTAGGGAATCTCTTAGACCCTATCGGTAGACTTTTGCGCTGGCAGCCGCCGCTAAGCCGAGAGCGGGTTCACTATGTATATGACCGCTGTGTACGGGTGAGCGGAGAAAAAGCGCGATCGCAGTTAGGGTGGCAACCGCGATCAGCTCAAGAAACCCTGCGAGAACTGATGCCTACCGATAAAAGTGCCTCTTTTGACTTAAGCAAAAATACTTAACACATCTAATTTTGACGAGTAATTCTTTGTGCGTAGAAGTATTGCCTTCTGTCTCTACGCTTATGGGCTGCATACGGCTTCTATTTCAAGAATGCGGCGTTATTTAAGGCTTTATGGGTAATTAGAGCCTGCATATATATTGATTCTTCACCTGTAAATAAATTCTCTTTAGACAAAATATTCTGTCTGCACAATTACTGTTGATTTGATCATCAACTATGGGTAACTTAAGTTAACCAGCTATAGAAAATATAGTTGGTCAGCCATAGAGAGTATTTATGGCAAAGTTTTTAAATATTTTTTGCCTACACTAACCAGCCCATCGATCTAGGCGTTGCGTACACTGGCCTCTTGGCAATGGGTTTAATAACAGACGCTAAACATTTCTTGATAAGAAGCGTATAAACCCCATGACAGATGTGCTTACTTCAGAGACGTTCGTATCTGCCTCAGATTATGAAGGATTGCTAAACCGAATTGCAAACCGCATTCGGCAATCTTTAGAGCTAGGCGAAATTTTAACCACCACGGTTGCAGAAATCCGTGGAATTTTGGGAACTAACCGCGTCAAGATCTACCGATTTCACTCAGATGGGGATGGAGAAGTCATTGCAGAGTCTCGTGATAATGCAGCATCCAACCCGTTACCTTCTCTACTCGGACTTCGGTTCCCTGCTACAGACATACCACCCCAAGCGCTTCAGCTATTTATCAAGGCCAGACAGCGCGTCATTATTGATGTAACCGCTCAGCGACAGGTGCTAGCGCGATTAGACTGCGCTGATACGGGCACCTGTCTTGACAAAGAAGATATTCGCTATGCGCCTGTCGATTCCTGTCATATTAAGTATTTAACGGCGATGGGGGTCGCTTCATCCTTAACATTGCCTATTGTGCATCAAGGTCAGCTTTGGGGGCTGTTTGTATCTCATCACAGTCAACCCCGTCATTTCTCTGAGCGAGAATTAGGCTTTGTGCAGCTTTTGGTCGATCAGCTTTCCATTGCGATCGCCCAGGCCAATCTCTTGAGTCAGGCACGGCAGCAAAGCTGGCATGAGTCTAAAATCAACGGCATCAGCAGCCTTTTGCTAATGCCTTCTGAAGTGACAGTAATTCGGCAGCAGGTTTTAGAGTCTGCTGTAGAGGCTATTCAGGGTTCAGGCGGCAGGCTTTATATTACCGCAGAGCCAACCGGACAAGGCTCTCAGCTCTATTGCTGTGGGCAACAGCCAGCATCACAGTGGCTAGAAGAAACACAGCTTTGGCAAGACACTTTAGTTTCATTTACAGATGCGGCGTTAGACTCGAATGCCGAAACCTCTCTGCAAGAGACGCATTCTCCACAACAGTCCTCTGAGATAAAAGAGCCGTCTCCTGTACGCCAATTCCTGAATGCAGGTACTGCCATAGACAAAACAGCCTTAGAAACAGAACAGACTGATCCAAATCCAGCCCTTAAGGCGATCGCTGCCATAGATAATTTTAAGGCGGTCTTAAGTCATCAACAGGTTGGCTCCATCTCAGCTTTTAACAGTTCTAGTCAGATGGGTATTTGCGTCGTTAATGACCTTTATAAAGATGCTCGATTTCAGCCCTTGGCTCATGTTTTTGAGTCAACCACTATTCGCTCCGTCTTGATTGTGCCGCTTCAGTATCAACAGCAGTGCATCGGGTTTCTCA
>JAGVDA010000086.1 GCA_020058975.1 Thermosynechococcus sp. WC_1
ATGAGGCGATCATTTACCTGAAGCGTCGGCTCCATCGAGCCAGAAGGAATGTAGCGTGCTTCAGCTACATAAGTGCGGATGCCAAAGGCCAGCAGCAAACTTAGCCCAACGGTCTTAGCTGCCTCTAGCCACCAAGACTCTTCCTGAGATGATTTCGCCATAGATTTCGTTCAATCAGCCTTACGTCACTACAAACAGGTTGCCCAATGGGTCGTTTCAATGGGGCATCTCTAACCATTCCCTAAACATAGCGCGATCGCCCACGCTCTTGAGTCAAAGACTGACAACAACCTAATCCTCTTAAGCCCACTGACGGGGATGCTCATGCCTCAGTTCCTGATGTCGTGGTTCGTCATCTGACACGTTGAACGCAAGATTCTGCAAAAATAGAGGACAGGACTCTTAGGAACTACATCCCCATGCCGGACAATCTTCGCAGCCAAGCCATTACCCAAGGAATTCAGCGATCGCCCAATCGCGCCATGCTGCGCGCCGTCGGCTTTGGGGATGCTGACTTTACCAAGCCCATCGTGGGTCTTGCCAATGGATTTAGCACCATTACGCCCTGCAATATGGGCATAGATTCCCTTGCCACCCGCGCCGAAGCCGGACTCAAAACTGCCGGAGCCATGCCTCAAAAGTTTGGCACCATCACCATCAGCGACGGCATTTCGATGGGCACTGAGGGAATGAAGTATTCCTTGGTGTCCCGGGAGGTGATTGCAGACTCCATTGAAACCGTCTGCGGCGGTCAAAGCCTCGATGGTGTGCTGGCAATCGGCGGCTGCGACAAAAACATGCCCGGAGCCATGATTGCGATGGCACGACTTAACATACCCGCCATTTTTGTGTATGGCGGCACCATTAAGCCAGGTCATTATGACGGTAAAGATTTAACCGTGGTTAGCTCCTTTGAGGCCGTGGGACAGCACAGTGCAGGCCGCATTGACGAAGCAGAACTGACCGCCATTGAGCGCAATGCCTGTCCAGGGGCTGGCTCTTGTGGCGGCATGTTTACCGCTAACACTATGTCTTCTGCCTTCGAGGCGATGGGCATGAGTCTCATGTATTCTTCTACGATGGCAGCCGAAGATCAAGAAAAAGCCGATAGCGCCGAGAAGTCTGCTTTCGCGTTAGTTGAGGCCATTCGCAAACAAATTTTGCCCAGCCAAATCCTCACGCGCAAAGCCTTTGAAAATGCGATCGCCGTAATTATGGCGGTGGGTGGCTCGACCAATTCGGTGCTGCATTTACTGGCGATCTCCCGTGCCATTGGCGTAGAGCTAATCTTGGACGATTTTGAAATCATTCGCGCTAAAGTTCCCGTGCTGTGTGACCTGAAGCCTTCGGGTCGCTACGTCGCCACCGACCTCCACAAAGCAGGCGGCATCCCCCAAGTCATGAAAATGCTGCTGGCTCACGGACTCCTCCACGGCGATGCACTGACCATTACAGGGCAAACGGTCGCCGAGCTACTGGCAGAGATTCCCGAAGCGCCTAGAGCCGATCAGGACGTGATTCGACCCTGGGATAACCCCATGTATGCCCAAGGCCATCTCGCCATTCTGAAAGGCAACCTCGCGACTGAAGGTGCAGTGGCTAAAATCACAGGGGTTAAAAAACCTATCATTACAGGCCCTGCTCGCGTCTTTGAATCTGAAGAAAAATGCTTGGCAGCGATTTTAGACAAAAAAATCCAGGCCGGAGACGTAATTGTGATCCGCTATGAAGGCCCTAAAGGCGGTCCTGGAATGCGAGAAATGCTGGCTCCTACCTCCGCCATTATTGGCGCTGGACTAGGAGACTCTGTAGGACTCATTACCGACGGACGCTTCTCTGGCGGCACCTACGGGATGGTGGTGGGTCATGTGGCACCAGAGGCTGCGGTGGGAGGGGCGATCGCCCTCGTCCAAGAAGGCGACACCATCACTATTGATGCCCCTGCCCGTAAGCTAGAGCTGCAAATCTCTGATGCAGAATTGGCTCAACGCCGCGCCAATTGGAAACCCCGCACCCCGCGCTATACACAAGGTGTCTTGGCAAAGTATGCCAAACTGGTGGCCTCTAGCAGCGTGGGCGCAGTCACAGACCTCAACTTATAGCAGAAGCCCAGAAGTCGTTTTTACAGCTTCTTACGGCGCGCTGGGTCGCTGGAACTTAGATGCAGGGGTAAAGTCCATCACAGGCTGCCCCTGCATCGCACGGCTCATAAAATCACGCCAAATCGGAGCCATGATGCCACCTCCGGTTACACCCCGCCCTAGAGGACTGTAATTATCATTTCCAGCCCACACCACTGCCGCAAGCTGAGGCACAAATCCTCCAAACCAAATATCTCGTTCTGAGGACGTAGTACCCGTTTTTCCGCCTGCAGGACGACCAAAGTAAGCAGCCTTCCCAGTTCCGCCGTTGACCACAGCCTGCATTGTGTCTACCAAAGATGCGGTCGCCCACGGGTCAAGCACCAGTTTCCGCTGGGGAGTATTGTTCAACATCACCCGTCCCGCCCCATCTGTCACCTGAAGAACAGCAGTCGGATCGGACTGCCATCCGTTGCTGGCAAACGTAGCATAGGCTGAGGCCATTTCTAGAGGAGTGAGGTCTACGGCACCCAAAGGGAGCGAAATCACAGGGGCGATCGGGCTTCTGATGCCCAAAACGCGGCAGATATCAATTACTTTCTCAAGACCCACCGTTTGACCCAGCACAACCGCCGGAATGTTGCGAGATTGTGCCAATGCCTGACGAACTGTCATTCCACCTGCAAAGGTACGGTCATAGTTTTGGGGTGCATAGCGCTCTCCACTGCCGTCATCGTAGCTAACGGGGCTGTCATTAATGATGGAATCTGGCGTGTACTTCCCAGAGGCAAAAGCCGCGTAAAACACAAAGGGTTTAAAGGACGATCCAGGCTGACGCTGGGCTTGAGTAACGCGGTTAAAAGAGGTTTTATTGCTGTCTACCCCGCCCACAATGGCCTTAATAAAATGAGTGCGCGGGTCAACGGCGACTAGCGCAAGCTGATCAGCTTGCCCTTGAAGTACCCCGCTCCCGTAGCGCACCGAATCTTCGGCTAACTGCTGAAGCTTCCAGTCCACTGTAGACTGCACCCGCATCCCGCCGCGCTGGACGGCTTCTTTGCCAAATTTATCCGTTAGCTCTTTAACAACGGTATTGGTTACAAAGGGGGACGTGCTTCTCTGGAAAGAGGTGACGTGTCCAAACTTGAGCGGCTGTGCTTTGGTGGTCTCAGCTTCTTCTGGCGTAATCCAGTTGAGCGCAGCCATTCGATCTAGCACGATAATCTGCTGGCGCTTGGCGGCTTTAAAGTCAAAAAATGGGCTGTACTGCTCTGGTGCTTTAATAATGCCTGCCATTAAGGCTGCTTCGGCAAGGTTGAGGTCTGCCGCAGACTTATTAAAGTAGCTGAGGGCAGCGGTCTCAGCGCCGTAGGTGTTGTGTCCCCAATAAATTTGGTTGAGGTACATCTCTAGCACTTCGTCTTTTTTAAAGAGCTTCTCAACCCGCATGGCTAAGACAGCTTCTGTAACCTTGCGGCTGATTTGTTCACGGGGGGTTAAAAACAGGTTTTTGACCAACTGCTGCGTGAGAGTTGAGGCTCCTTCTACGGTGCGCCCTTGCTTTAA
>JAGVDA010000364.1 GCA_020058975.1 Thermosynechococcus sp. WC_1
CGAGCATAAACCCGACTGTATCGCCATGAGCGGTCTGCTGGTCAAATCCACCGCCTTCATGAAAGAAAATCTAAACGTCTTCAATGAGCGCGGTATTTCAGTGCCTGTGATTTTGGGCGGGGCGGCACTCACACCCAAGTTTGTCTATGAAGACTGCCAGAATGCCTATAAAGGCCAAGTCATCTATGGCAAAGATGCCTTTGCTGACCTTACTTTTATGGATCGGTATATGCCTGCCAAAGCCGAGACGCAATGGAAGGATGAGGAAGGCTTTACCGGAGAGTTTGCCAAGTTTAACCAAAAGGGACGGAATGCGATCGAACAAGCCGAGCGTGAACTAAATGGGGGCGCACCCGAAAAACCTGAATCGACTGAGCCAGTGGTTATTGATACGGTGCGCTCCGAAGCGGTGGATGTGGATATTGCGCGGCCTACTCCGCCGTTCTGGGGTACAAAAATCCTGAAGCCGGAAGATTTTTCGTTTGAAGAGCTGTTTTGGCACATGGATTTACAGGCGCTCATTGCCGGACAGTGGCAGTTCCGTAAACCCAAGGAACAATCTCGCGAAGAATATGATGCGTTCTTAGCCCAAAAGGTATATCCAGTTCTAGAAACGTGGAAACAGCGAGTGGTCGCAGAAAACCTACTCCATCCCCAGCTTGTCTATGGATATTTCCCCTGCGTAGCGGAAGGGAATACGGTACATGTTTACGATCCGGCAGTCATTGAGCAAGGTTTAACGCCTCAAACGGCTACCCCATTTGTAACCTGGACATTTCCCCGCCAGAAGTCACTCCGACGACTCTGCATTGCGGACTTTTTTCGTCCGATCGCCGAAAACCAATTCGACGTATTCCCCATGCAGGCGGTGACGGTAGGCCACATTGCCACGGAGTTTGCTCAAAAGCTGTATGCCGAAAATTCCTACACGGACTATCTCTATTTTCATGGGTTGGCGGTGCAGGTGGCAGAGGCAGTGGCAGAGCAGTCCCACGCCCGTATTCGTAAGGAGCTAGGCTACGGCGACCTAGAACCAGACAATATCCGCGATATGTTGGCGCAGCGATATCAGGGTTCACGCTATAGCTTTGGCTATCCGGCTTGCCCCAATGTGGCGGATCAGTTTAAGCAGCTAGAGCTGATGGGGACGGAGCGAATTGGGATGACGATAGACGAAAGTGAGCAGCTTTATCCTGAGCAATCGACGACGGCGTTGATTGTGTATCATCCGGTAGCGAAGTACTTTAGTGCTTAGATAACTGCTGACCCCATATTTCCAGTGAGGTCATTGGTAGAAAAATTCATTCTGCGAGTTAGGATTTCCCTTATTTGATAATAGTTTTTTTCCTCAATCTATCCTACGCTCATGCAGTATTAAGTATTTTTAATGTTTTTGAATTTATTCTCCCGATAAAACTCCAACATGTCTAATATTTCTATCAGCGTTTGATAGTTTTCATCTGGGGGAACTCCTAGCACTGTGGCTATTGAACGACCCATTTCAAATTTCTGTCTTTCTAGATTAGCTACACCCAAAAATCGATGCAGTTCCGGAAAATCTTCGCAAGTCCAATTTTCAACCTCACAGTGGTGTTTAAATGCATCAATATACTGGAACATGGTACCAACGTCTCTCAAGGTCATATTTTGGGTATCTGGTATGGGCGTTGAAAACAAGAGGTCTCTAGCTTGGCGTTCAGCTTGCTTCCATTTGCAGGTATCGGTTTTAAGCAAATTTAAAGCAACGGAGCGAATTAAATTGTGTTGACGAAGCAAGCTGATGTTCCCTAAGGCTGGGATGGATTCTACTAGGTGATGATTTTGCAATATTTCAAGGGCAGTTTTAGGTTTCCCATTCGTCAACATCTTCAGCCAAAACTTCTTCTGAACCGGACGGCGAAACACTGAACTACGGCAGAGCAGATTTAGCGCCTCAGGAGGGAGTTTTTCAATAGATTTCTTAATGCGTTCTCGGACTTTGCGATCAAGGGCTTCGTTGTACTCCGTCTCGCCTAATCGGGTGGCTTGCAGTTCTCTAGCATCTTGCTCAAATTCTAGTTGATAAACTTGCCAGTAGCGATAAACATCGCCTGCAAAACTGTTCAAAATGTCTTCAGCAATAACTTTCAAAAACAATGGATGCCCCTCATAAATATTGGCGATTCGGATGAGGATATCTCGGTTATTGGATTTAACAACAACTCCACGTTTAGCAAAGAATTCGAGTTGTTGTTCCACTTGCAACAGACCATCCAATCGATGTTCCGCCCAAGTATTGGGGTAGCGATCGCTAAATTCAATTAGACCAGCTGGAAATATTTGCGAAGTCAACACTAAACGACTGACCATATTAGATTCAGTTAGAAAACTACGCAGAAAGTTTACCCAGGAAGGATCAACAAAGCCGGTCGGCTGTTCAGAATTGAGTAAGCGTTCCAAAGAATCTATTTGGATCCAGTAGGGACGAGATTGAAACTTTTGCAAAAGTCGTTTGGCTAATTGTTCAGGATTATTCCGTTCTTGGGGATTCAAATCGCGATCACCTAGTTTCGCCAACAACTCAGTAGCAACAGAGGCAAAATCTGAATTTTGCCCTTCCAAAATCTCCAGATAAATCCACTGAAATGATGGATCGCTTTCCCACGCTTGGCTGGCGAGGCATTCGCCCAGAGTTGTTTTCCCGATCCCAGAAATGCCTGTTATCCAAAGTGATCGGGTTCGTCCTTGAAGTTCTGGCAAATATTCATCAAGAATCGCCTTGCGCTCAACCCAGCTTTTGGGACTGTAAATCGACAATTGCGGGGGGGTGGGGGCTAACTCCCCTAACATCCATCGTTTCTCCAGTGCCCCTTTGAAATTTGTTTTACTGACTTTCTCGTCTAAAGCTTTAGAGAGCAAAGCCCACAGTTCCCGTCCTTCATTTTTGAAGTGTTGACGTGAGTAGCCCTCCATATTGTCATAGGGCTTGCCAAGCAGGGATTCTCTCAAAATCAAGCGGTGAACATCAGTCAGCCGTTTTCCCAAATGGCTAAATAGAGCTTCGTCAGCTATTTGGAGTGCATCGTCTGGGGGCATGATTCAAACCAAAAATCTACTCTAATCATAACCGTACTTTTTCGGAATTTCTCGGAACGACAGACACAGCAAGGGTTGCGAGAATGAGTGGGTTGAGTTCGAGACAATCAAGTGAAACAGCAACAGTCCATATCAAGCCAGCCAAGTTTTCCTTCAGTCGCCCCTATCGATCCCAAGCCTATCGTCCACTCTGAATCGCCAACCGCTGTGATTTTAGCGATCGCCATTCTCATCTCCATCCTCCTTGGTTCAATCACCGCACTGATTCAGGTGATCCTGGCAAAAACGTCTTGATAGCCAAGGTTGAGGCGATCGCAGCTTCGGAAGGGTGCGATCGCCATTCTGTCCTCGTATCATGGAAAAACAGACTTCGCCAACGCTAATCGATAGATGCCATCGCAAAAGATTGATCGCCATGCAGCTAGAAGACTACTTTGATTTTCTATCGCCAACCGATATTCGCCTCAAAGGGCATCGTATCGGCATTGATACCGTATTGTCGTACTATCTCGAAGGCTATACCCCCGAAGAAATTTCGGCAAACCTGCCAACCTTGAGCCTAGAAGAAATTTACGCCACCATTACCTATTACCTTCATAATCGGCCTCAAACTGATGCCTATTTAGCTGCATTAGACGATTGGCGAGAGCAACATTATCAAGAATGGTGCAATAACCCCTCACCCGTCGTGCAAAGGCTTCAAGCCATTAAAGCAGCCAAAGCAAGGCAAGCCTCTTGAAGGTCAAATTTTTGCTAATGAAAATCTTCCGCCTCGGCTTAAAACAGCACTCCTGCGGCTTAACTCTCACATTAATGTGTTCACCACGTTCTTAGCCACTAGGCCGCGATCGCCGTTCTCAAGCAGACATGGGCGATCGCCTTGTGGCTCTGGCTCAGATTGCTGAAGTAGACTTAATCTAAGAATTAGTTTTGAAGCGAAGTGTACATGACGACTGAACAAGTGTTAGGGACTTCCAAAAATTAAATCGTTCCAACATGAACGTATACGATCTAATCCGAACATTCTGGCTTGGCTTTAATTGAAAGTCCTAATCTACTCCTCACATAAGGCGTTTAGTCAATTCGCAAAAGCTGGTCAGCTATGACCTGCCGTTTGATAAACCACGGGAGGACAGATTTCGCTGAAACGCCGATAGTTTGAGAGATACTTCTCTAGGCGAACAAACTGCATAATATTAAGGCTGTAGTAAATCCAGCGGCCTTCATGACGTGAGTTTACCAACTCGGCGTCTTTAAGCACCTTGAGATGAAAAGACAGTTTGGATTGATTAGTGTCTAGCGCTTCGCAGAGTCCGCCTACGCAGAGTTCTTGCTGCTGAAGTAACTCCAAAACCTTGACACGGATTGGATCGGATAGAGCATGGAAGCCACTCGATATTTCGTTGACGGGAATTTCGTATGTCGTTGCCATTA
>JAGVDA010000130.1 GCA_020058975.1 Thermosynechococcus sp. WC_1
CACCGTGACTAAGCCTGTTAGCCACACGCGATGAAACAATAGCCAGCTCCCGCCAATAATGCTGAAACCCGTAAGCAGAATTGTCCAGGGTTGGCACCAGCGCGGTTTGTCGCTCCAGGGGTTGTAGTCTGTGTTCATGGGTTACTGCTGCACAACCTGTGGTAAACCCATGCTGTAGTTGGTCACGCGGCTGTTGAGGTTGTAGCCAATCACGCCCTTCTGGAGGAGCGATCGCACAAAATGCTCTAGATCTGACCCAATGCGGCGCAGATTGTAGTCGGTTAAATCTTCACCATCGGACGCTTCGACCAGCTCATCAAATTTTTGATAAATTCGCTGAAGCGCATCTTCGTTCCACTCCAGCTCATTGTCTGGATCAACGTCGAGGGTCAACACCTTGTCATTGGGCACAAGCTGATTATCAGTAACCTCAGCCGTAAAGATATGAATATGGCGCGTGGTGGATTTGAGTAACATCGCTGGTTTCCGCTTTGTGCAATTCCAACTGCTATTGTAAACCGTTGCTTGGTGAATCGAGCAGGTAAGCACACCAGTCGCTCCAACTGCCCACATAAAGCTTACCCGTCTGGATGCCAGCGGCTTCTAAAGCAAACAGGTTGACACACGCCGTCACACCCGATCCGCAATAGACAATAATTTCATCGGCAGTTGCAACCTCTGACCAGTATTGCTGGAGGTCTTGTGGCAGCAGCAGCCGTCCTGCCTCATCCGTCACCAGCTGCCACGGGTAATTCACCGCTCCCGGGATATGTCCTGCCACAGGGTCGATTGGCTCTCGCTCCCCGCGATAGCGATCGCCTTCCCGTGAATCTACCAGTATGACGTTTGGCTGAGCCTGCCGCCGCTGTACACCTTCGCGATCTACCGCCAGAGTTGGCTGTAGTTGAGGTACAAAGGCTCCACTACGCTGAGGCGGAATTTCTGGGGTGATCGGCAAGCCAGCCGCTTGATAGGTAGAGAACCCGCCGTCTAAGATTGCGGTGCGATCGTGCCCCATATATTTCAGCAGCCACCAGAGCCGCGAGGCAAACGCAAAGCGACTGTCATCATAGGCCACCACTAATGTTTCAGCGGTCACGCCCATCTGCGATAGCTTTGCTGCTAGGTTAGAAATCTCTGGCAGGGGGTGGCGACCGCCGTGAGGCTGTACTGGACTGGCAAGATCTTGGTTAAGATCGAGGTAATACGAGCCAGGGATATGGCCTTCAAGATATTGCCGATAGCCTAACTGCGGGTCAGCAAGCGAGAACCGACAGTCTACAATAACCACGCTTTCTGAAGCGCTGTTGGTCGATAACCAGTCTGGTGAAACAAGCATAGGGCAGAGCACTTCACAAAAAAGCCTAGGAAATCCTAGGCTTTTTGATTTAAAAAATTGTGCTTTCGGCTGAACCGTTAAGACTGCCGAGAAACATACTTCTCAAAGGTAGCCTGGGTTTGATGCAGGAGCGCTTCACGGCTGTCGCCACCTCCACTGAGAGAAGGCACTAAATTTCGAGCCTGTAGAGTCATGTGGAGCTGTAGATTGGCTACATAGTCGCTCAGGTCTTCGCGAAAGGCCGAGGGGGCAGCTTGCGGTGTATTGAGTTGCAAGGGGATCTCCTTTCTGAATACTGCGTCATGGTTTGACATTACAAAACCTATCACTTGCGAGGGTCTAACTTTTTCTTTTGCAATGAAGGGTTACACTTCACAGAAAAAATGTTGAGAATCGTTAACTTGAAGACTAGGCTTTTGCCACTCAGTTATCTACGGTAACGCATTTAAAGGGTGGTGATGCATTGGCGCTAAGTGCCCTCAATTCTGCGGTAGTGTAGCAATAATGGCGCTAATGCTCTGTTGTTTACTCTAGGCTATGCAGCTTAGAACTCAGGTTTTATCTATGGATCATCGACAGGTTCGATTTTGTGAAGGGCTAACGCCGCACCCGTCCGCAGCCGAATCCACATCCGCCGAAGATTTGGTACAGCTTCAGGCGCTGTTTCAGGTGGCGGCTTTTTGGGCGCAAGATCGTACCGCCGAAGATTTGGGAATTGCGATCGCCCACAGCAACCCCGTCATTAGCGTTTGGGCAGGTGATGCCCTCATCGGGTTTGCCCGTGCTACTTCAGACGGCATCTATCGCGCCACCATTTGGGATGTGGTGATCCATCCCGACTACCGCAGCTCTGGTCTAGGACGACAGTTAGTTCAGACGCTTTTAGCGCATCCTCACCTCAATCGAGTCGAGCGCGTTTATCTTATGACTACCCACCAGCAGCGGTTCTATGAGCGCATTGGCTTTGAAGCAAATCAAAGTTCGACCCTAGTGCTATGTCAACAGAACGGCGACCCTTTAGCATCGTTGGTCACAGAAACGAGTCAGGCCACCTCGTAGATTAGGCTCAGGCAACCACAATTCTTAGACTCAACAGCCTAAAGCAGCAACAAACAGGGAAATCCATGACTCATAAGATCGTTTATACATTTACAGATGAAGCGCCTGCTTTGGCAACTTATTCTTTGCTCCCCATTATTAAAGTCTTCACAGATGCGGCGGATGTCGCTGTAGAAACCAGCAATATCTCCCTGGCAGGGCGCATTATTGCCACCTTTCCAGAAAATTTAACCGAAGCTCAGCGGCAGCCCGATGCGCTAACGCAATTGGGTGAACTGGCAAAGACGCCAGAAGCCAACATTATTAAACTGCCCAATATCAGCGCCTCTCTACCGCAGCTCACGGCTGCAATAAAAGAACTGCAAGGGCAAGGGTACGATATCCCTGACTATCCTGCTGAACCGAAGACTGAGGCTGAAGCAGTAACCAAAGCACGCTATGCCAAAGTGCTAGGGAGTGCCGTTAACCCTGTGTTGCGCGAAGGTAATTCAGATCGGCGGGTTGCGGCGGCAGTAAAGCAGTATGCGCAAAAAAATCCGCACTCAGTTGGGGCGTGGACACCGGATTCGCGATCGCACGTTGCTCACATGGAAAGCGGCGATTTTTATGGTACCGAGCAATCGGTGGTGATTGAGAAAGCTGGCAATGTCAAAGTTGAGCTGGTTGCAAAAGATGGTGCTATTACAGTCCTGAAAGAAAAAACGGCATTGCTAGAAGGGGAAGTGATTGACGCAGCGGTCATGAGCGTCAGCGCACTGCGAGCCTTCTATGAAAAAGAGATTAGCGCCGCAAAAGCAGAAGACATCCTGCTTTCGCTCCACGTTAAAGCGACGATGATGAAAGTCTCAGACCCCATTCTTTTTGGTCATGCCGTTACCGTTTACTACAAAGATGTCTTTACAAAATATGCCGATACCTTTGCAAAATTAAGCGTTAACCCCAATAACGGACTGGGCGACCTGCACGCAAAAATCCAGGCTCTCCCAGACGATCAGCGTGAGGCGATCGCAGCAGACCTAAAAGCCACCTATGAAACCCGTCC
>JAGVDA010000392.1 GCA_020058975.1 Thermosynechococcus sp. WC_1
ACCAGCACTTTACGTCTGTACCTGCCATGACCGTGGCTGAAAATCTGGTGCTGTCTCGCTTTGAAAATACAAACCTGATCAACTGGAAGCAGGAGTACGAAGCCCTCAATGCCTTTATGGAGCAGGCACCCTTTAAGGTGCCTTTGGATATGCCCATTGCCCAACTTGCGGCAGGTCAAAAGCAAAAGCTAGAAATTCTCAAACAGATTTACCTCAAAGTCCGAATTTTAATTTTGGACGAACCCACGTCCGTTCTCACGCCCCAAGAGGCTGACGAGGTGCTGGGGTTACTGCGAGAAGCGGTAACGGCTAAACGCTTGAGCGTGTTAATCATTAGCCATAAATTCCGCGAAGTGACGGCTTTTTGCGATAAAATTACTGTTCTGCGAAAAGGGACTTTTGCAGGACGCGGGGTCGTTAAAGACATGTCTATTGCCGATATGTCCGAGATGATGATGGGCGAGCGTCGCGAACCTAAACAGGTTGAGAAGGTAGCGCATCCAGAACCCAAGGTGGTGCTAGAGGTCAAAGATCTCCGCGCTGAAAAAGACAATGGCGTGGAAGCGCTAACGGGCATCAATCTTCAGGTGCCCAGCGGCTCCATTATTGGCATTGCAGGTATTTCGGGTAACGGGCAACGTGAACTGGTCGAAGTATTGGCAGGGCAGCGCCCCTTGACGGGAGGGCAGGTGCTGGTCAATGGCGAACCCTATAGCGCCACCCGCGCCGAAATGTATCGCCACAAGGTCTTTACCCTGCCAGAAGAACCCCTTCGCAATGCCTGTGTCGCTCATATGAGCGTTGCAGAAAACCTGGCGCTGCGAACCTTTGATCGTCCGCCTCAGGCGAAGGGCGGTATTTTCTTAATCCTGAAAGCTATTCGAGACATGGCGACGGGCTTGATTTCCACCTTCAAAATCAAAACGCCTTCTCCAGAGACTCCCGTGGGCAATTTATCAGGGGGGAATGTGCAGCGGACGGTTCTAGCGCGGGAACTTTCTTCGAGTCACATTCAGCTTTTAATTGCGGCAAACCCCTGTTTTGGACTCGATTTTGCGGCAGTGGAGTACATCCACGGTCAAATTGTGGAAGCCCGTAACCGAGGGGTGGCGGTGTTACTGGTGAGTGAAGACTTAGACGAGCTACTCAAGCTCTCAGACCGGATTTTGGTAATCAGCGAAGGGAAGTTTTCCTACGAAAGTGCGATCGCCGATGCTGATTTTGCCACCATTGGTCGCAGTATGGCGGGTCACTAATGGAAAGCGCCCTGATTCTCAAAGATTTGCTCAAGCTGGGCGATCGCCTCGATCATTTCCCCTGGCAACCATTCCACGAAGGTGTAGAAATCTATCGTCTGTACGAAGACGGCACACAGGGTTCGTCGGCTGCATTGCTGCGCTACCAACCTGGAGCCAGTGTGCCCACCCACGGGCATCCTGGGTTTGAGCATATTTTTGTGCTGTCCGGTTCCCAAACGGATGCCAACGGCACCCACGAAGCCGGAACCCTTGTGATTAATCCGCCCCAAACTAGCCACAGCGTTGCCAGCGCCACGGGCTGTATTGTCCTTGCCATTTGGGAGAAACCTGTTGAGCTATGGTCTTAATCTCTGCCCAACCCTACGATTACGAACTCCCGCCGCCCGGTTGCTTGGCGCTCATCATCATTGACATGCAGCGCGACTTTATGGAGCCAGGGGGCTTTGGAGATGCTCTCGGCAACAACGTGGCATTACTCCAGGCGATCGTGCCTACCCTCAAGCAGCTTCTAGATGCCTTCCGCGTCAATGGACTGCCTGTGTTTCATACCATCGAGTGCCATCGCCCCGATCTCTCAGATTGCCCCCCATCTAAGCTAAATCGCGGGGGTGAGGGGCTGAAGATTGGCGATCGCGGCCCAATGGGTCGAATTCTCGTCGTCGGGGAACCAGGGAACGCCATTATTCCAGAATTAGCGCCTCTCCCAGGAGAGACGGTGATTGAGAAACCTGGTAAGGGTGCCTTTTGTCGCACGAATTTAGAGGCATTACTCCAGGAGAAAGGCATTACCCATCTATTGATTACCGGCGTGACCACTGAAGTCTGTGTGCAAACCACCATGCGCGAAGCCAACGATCGCGGGTTTGAGTGCCTGATGGTAGAAGACGCAACCGAGAGCTACTTCCCTGAATTTAAGCAGGCCACGCTAGAAATGGTGCGGGCGCAGGGCGGCATTTTGGGCTGGACTGCCCCTGCTGAAAACATTTTAAGCAAGCTTTCAAAGCCCACTTCAGTAGAGTCACGAACTTAATAATCGGGATGACAGGATTCGAACCTGCGACATCCTGCTCCCAAAGCAGGCGCGCTACCAAGCTGCGCTACATCCCGTTGCATGTGTAATGCTTATCTACTATAGCCCACCTCAGAGTCCTCAGCCAGCCTTTTTTAGAATTACTTTTCCCCTCTGCTTTAGTAGCGGGAATTGGGGTACCAGAACATGCCCTTAATCCCTTCTGGATCGGGCTTAAAGCCTAAGCCTTGGTAGAATTTCACCACTTGGGGGTCGGCAAAGAGGGTGATGTTGCTAATGTCTTCGCGGCGTAGCTCTCGCACAATATTTTGCATTAGGGCTTTGCCCAAGCCTCGGCTCTGGAAGTCGGGATGAATCACCACATCCCAAATGGTGGCGTTAAAGGCGTGGTCAGAAGTAGCACGAGAAAACCCTACCATCCGCCGATAGTTGCCCCGCACTTCCCACATGGTGACGACCAAAAAGCTATGCTCGATCGCCTTTTTAACCTTGCGTAACGGTCGGCGCGACCACCCGACCGCATCACAGAGTTCTTCAAGTTCGTAGAGGTCAATATTGCGGTCTTTGCGGAAGGTAATGCGAGACTCAATGCCAGCCTTGGCTCTGGGGTTGGCGGCTTCCCCAATGACCTGAGTGGACACTCCCAGTGCGGAGTCTGCCGTGGCGATCGCCGTACCGCCTGTACCGTTAAACAGATTTTTCCAAAAGCCCATGCCGCTGCTGCTGCCCACACGATGAAACGCACACTTAGGCTAGTATAATTCAGCTCTAATTCCCCTGTCGCCCTACGGGAAAAGGAATTTTGCAGAATATCCACGAAATTCGTCAGGCTTTCTTTGGTGCAGTGCGCTAAATCTTAACCGCGCGTTTTACCCTCGCGCTAGAGGTACTGATTTCACGAGTGCCACGCCTAGAAAATGGTCTGTCATGGGTTAAGGCATCTTGACTCACCCCACAGATCGGGCTAACCCGCTATCTGAGCGCAGCGTTATACTCATGGCAGTTGCGGATGGGGGATTTGTGTGAATCAAGAATCAATCAGAAATTATGATCTCAAGCCCCTATCTAAACTCGAAATTCTAAGAAAATCGTTATTTTTGAGATTTAATTGCTCAGGGTAAACATCATGCTGGAGTATCTTCCCCCCCTTAATGAGCATAATTTGCCCTATCCCGACACAATGCATCCTATTGTGGTGCATTTTGTCATTGCAATGGTTTTATTTGCGGTGGTGTGCGATGTCATTGGCTATTTCACCCGCAATGCTCGGCTCTATGAGGTGAGCTGGTGGAATTTGTTTTTTGCCACGATTTCTATTTTTGTTGCGATCGTCTTTGGTCAAGTTGAAGCGGGTTTAGCCGAACCCTATGCAGCATCCGTGTCTACGCTGAATCTTCATAGCATTCTGGGCTGGTCTTTATCGGGTGTGCTTTCGGCGGTTACGGCATGGCGCTACATTCTGCGATCGCGCGACCCTAAAACGCTACCCTTTGCCTTTTTAATTGTCGGAGGACTGCTCACGCTCCTGGTGCTATTCCAGGTCTATCTTGGGGATGTACTGGTTTGGATTTATGGACTGCATACGGTTCAAGTGGTTGAGGCCGTCAGAAAAGGGGTGTTGAGATGAATACTGATTTAATCGATCAGCTTAAGGGGCAACTTGGAGAAAATGGCCTACCCTATGCGTTGCCCATTCATCCAAACCTCGTCCATTTAACCTTAGGGCTATTTATTGTGGCGATCGCCTTTGATATCGTCGGCGTATTTTTTCCCCTCGAAAAATCCATCTTTAAGTTTCTGGCAATTCCTGCCACCCGATCCAATTTTTTTGATGTGGGCTGGTACAACATGCTCGCTGCTGCGATCGTTACCTTCTTTACCGTTGCGGCAGG
>JAGVDA010000166.1 GCA_020058975.1 Thermosynechococcus sp. WC_1
GACAGATTCTCTCGGTCAGGTTACGTCCGTTTCTCAGCTCTCTGATGTGCAGCCCACTGACTGGGCATTTCAGGCATTACAGTCTTTAGTCGAACGTTATGGCTGTATTGCGGGTTATCCTGATGGCACCTTTCGAGGCAACCGTGCCGCAACGCGCTACGAGTTGGCAGCTGCGCTCAATGCTTGCTTAGATCAAATTAGCGATCGCTTTGCCACCAAGGAAGATCTCGCTACGGTCAAGGCTTTGCAAGAAGAATTTAAGACAGAGCTTGCCACCCTTAAAGGTCGCGTCGATGGTCTAGAAGCGCGCACTAAAACCCTTGAGGCGCAACAGTTTTCGACTACAACAAAGCTGCAAGGTCAGGCTATTTTTGGGGTGCAGTATGGCGACCAGATCAATACCCCAGGCACTAATAGCAGGGCAACGGCGATCTCCCGTGTCCGACTTTCCTTTAACACCAGCTTCAACGGCAGTGATCTGCTTGAAACGACATTAGAAACAGGAAACGGTGGACAAGACTTTATTGGCGGATCTGGCATTGCCCTTGGGGGCAGCGGTGTAGACTATGCCGAGACGGGGTCAAACGTTACCCTTCAGCGATTGGCCTATACTTTTAATCCCGCCAAAAACCTAAGCGTTACGGTAGGTCCTATCTTAGAAGCATCCGACTTCATTGACAGCAATAGCTATGCTAACGACGAAGCAGAAGACTTTAGCTCTGGCTTCTTTATTAATAACCCTCTTATTATCGTCACCGAGCCAGGTGCAGGTGCAGGCTTTGACTGGAACATCGCAGGTGGCCCCTTGAGCCTACGGGGTGCTTTTGTTGCATCTAATGCAACGACATCTGTTGGCAGCGGCGGTTTATTTGGCGATCCCTATCAGGCATCTGCCGAGCTAGAGTACGCTAAAAGTTTTGGCAAAGATGATAAAAACAAGTTTGCTGTCCGGTTGCAGTACACTCGCGCCTCTGTCGATGATCTCCATCAAAATGTGGTGGGCTTAAACACAGAGGCAACCTTTGGACGCTTTGGCGTGTTTGGTCGAGTGGGCTATTCCATTGAGCCAACGTTCATCAATACCAAACAGGCTGACTACGATTTGACCTGGATGGCAGGTGCTGGCGTTAGAGACCTCTTTATTCCAGGTTCCTTGCTCGCGGCTTCTGCCGGACAGCCGCTGGTTAGACAAGGAGAGGTAGGGCCAGAGCAAACCAACTTCGAGGCGTTTTATAAGTTCCCTATTAATGACAACATCAGCATTACGCCTGCGGTTATTGTCATTGCTAACCCAGCGAATACTAATGGAGAAACCATTATTCAGGGCATGTTGAGAACAACCTTCTCGTTCTAAGGTCGGAGGGTCGATATTGATATGTATGTAGATATCGACCCTTCTGATTCGCGATCTTACTGACGCACTAAGTTAAGCAACTCCTTAGGAGAAGCGAGTAAATCGATCGCCACAAAGAAAATTTTGCCTTGGGGGTTTAGTAAAAACCGCCACGCTAAATTCATCCCTACATTGACGCCAAACCAAGGGCTTTGGACCTTGCCCGTCACCTTAATTTGCGTAAATCCTCCCTCCACTGCTTCAGCAATCCCCTGCTCTGGCATGAGCTTGAGTCCCTGACATTCTTCGCGCATGTAGGCCAAAATAGCCTCTTTACCCACAATGGGCCGCTGGAAAGGAGGCTGAAGTGCACCTTCATCGGCAAAGAGCGCAACGGCTGCTTCAAAGTCAAAGGCATTCATGGTTTCCATGTAGCTCAGCACCGTAGCGTTGTCGATGCCTGTGATGTTGACCTTTAGGCGAGAGCCGAGTGCTGTAGGGGGCACTGCGGGGTCTTTGATTCGTTGTGCCCCCATGGGAGAGTAGCCCATATTAACCACGACATCTCGCAGAACCGTCAACTGCTGACCTGCTTCTAGGCCGCGTATGGTTTGAAGCACGGCTTCGGCATTGGGAGCCAGCTTATAGCCGTCTGGAATGGGTGCTACGATGCCTTCTTTCATTGATTCACCAAGCTGGTACCAAAAGCCAAGCTTGACGTTCATGCTGAAGGAGGCATAGGTGCGGCAAATGGGCGTATCTGTGCGATTTGCGAGATCAAACATGACCTGCGTTTGTTCTGCGGCAGGCATCTCTTCAATTTGGGTCAGCGTGTTGGCAGCAAAAATCATATTGGCTGCCCCCAAGGCCGCAGGGGTGATGGTGGTGCCCATTTCTGTGTAGGCAAACCAGAGTAATGCTAATTGATCTTCAGGACTGAGCTGGTCAAATGCCTCAACGGTATCGGGGACTGCATTGGCGATCAGGGTATTTGGGAAAATAGATCTTGCTGAATCAATGGTGTAAGTCATCGTCAAATTCTCCAAATGTAGGCGGAAGTTGATTAACCAAACCTTGATGGTGGTGCCCTTTGGATAATACCTATATTTCAGCGCGAATTTGACGGGCTGGACGCAACTTAACTTAGAAGGCGATCGCCGCCGCCACCAGCAACATCATCAAAATTGCCGCCGCTGCCATTGATGACGGCTAACTCGGCAATGAATAGGCCGCCAACGGCTCATGGTTAAGTCCCTCATCCACTTTTTGTATCGACGGCAGCGCATCCTGATCAAGAATCGCCTTCATGAACCCTCTAAACAGCGGATGGGGGGTATTGGGTCGAGACAAAAATTCTGGATGGAACTGAGTGGCAATAAAGAAGGGATGATCGGGTCGCTCAATCATTTCCACCAGTCGCCCGTCTGGGGAAGTGCCGCTAATCAGGTAGCCCGACTCTAAAAACGGACTGCGATACGCATTATTAAACTCATAGCGATGACGGTGGCGCTCATAAATTACGGGTTCTCCGTAAAGGCGATCAGCGAGAGAACCTGGCAAAATCTTACAGGGGTATAGCCCTAAACGCATGGTGCCGCCTAAGTCCACCACATCCTGCTGTTCTGGCAGTAGGTTGATTACGGGCGTTGAGGTGTTAGGGTCAAACTCAGCACTGTGGGCATCGGGGAAGCCCCCTAAGTTGCGCGCCCACTCAATCACAGAACACTGCATCCCCAAGCACAGCCCCAAGAACGGAATGCGATGTTCACGGGCATAGCGGATGGCCTCAATTTTACCATCGACTCCCCGCACGCCAAAGCCGCCGGGCACGATAATGCCGTGCATCTGGTCTAAAAATTGCTCGGCTCCCTTTTCTTCAATCTCTTCTGAATTTACCCAGTGCAGCGTTATCGAAACGCCTGCCGCCAAAGACGCATGGCGCAGTGATTCCACTACAGAAAGATAGGCATCTGAGAGCCGCACATACTTACCAACAATTGCAACATTGGCCTGTTTGGTTGGCTGATAAAGCTGATCGACCAAGGTTTGCCACTGGCTTAGGTCGGGGGTGCGATCTTCCATGTTGAGCTGCGTTAAAACCTGTTGGGCTAAGCCCTCCTGCTCTAGAATCAGCGGCACTTCATAAATGCTGCTGGCATCTTGACAGGTGATCACAGACTTGACGGGGACATCGCAAAATTCTGAGAGTTTATCTTTAATGCCAGGGTAGAGGGGGCGATCGCAGCGACACACCAGCACGTCGGGCTGAATCCCGATCGAGCGCAGTTCTTTGACGGAGTGCTGCGTGGGCTTTGTCTTCATTTCTCCGGCGGCTGGAATCCAGGGGATCAGCGTCACGTGAAGATACAGAATATTCTGCCGCCCCACATCTTTACGAAATTGGCGAATCGCCTCCAAAAAGGGGAGCGATTCAATATCCCCCACCGTGCCACCAATCTCGGTGATCAGCACATCGGGTGTGGTATCTTGGGCAACCCGAAAAATCCGTTCTTTAATTTCGTTGGTGATATGGGGGATCACCTGCACCGTGCCGCCGTTATAGTCGCCGCGCCGCTCTTTGTTAAGGACGGACTGATAGATAGAGCCTGTCGTCACGCTGTTTAGGCGAGACATGGCGGTATCGGTAAAGCGCTCGTAGTGACCCAAATCTAGATCGGTTTCGGCACCATCATCGGTGACAAAGACTTCCCCATGTTGAAAGGGACTCATGGTGCCCGGGTCAACATTGATGTAAGGGTCTAACTTCAGCACCGAAACGGAGAAGTTTCGAGACTTGAGCAGCCGCCCTAAGCTAGAGGCAACGATCCCTTTGCCAATGCTGGAAACCACGCCTCCGGTCACAAACACAAACTTTGTCATAACAGCCTCTGCGGTTTCCCCATCTCACTCAAATCATACTGCTACAGCTATAGCAGCTTATGTATGGAAGGGCGGGTTTTGCTGGTAAATCTAGGATTCTCTCATGCAGTATCCGCTAAACCCGCCCCCACAAAATTTGGGTATTAAACCCAATCTCGCTATACCAATAAATCTGACACTTTTTGATAGTTATCAAAGCTGCCAGAATACACCAGTCCTTTCGGGATATCTAGGGTCAAAATTGTGCCATCCCGAATCAGCTCCATCGCACTTTCGACACCCACAATGACGGGAATGCCTAGGCGTAATCCCAGTACCGCAGCGTGACCGTTGCGATCGCCATCTTCGGTAATAATCGCCGCTGCCTTGCGAATCGCATCCACATGCATTGCCTCGGTATGAGCGGCAACCAAGATTTCTCCGACATGGAAATCCTTGAGGCTGTTGGGTCCACTGGCAATGCGGGCGCGACCGCTGACTGCGCCTTGACCGATCCCCACGCCTTGACCCATCACCGCTGTCACCAGCTCCACCTTAATAAGGTCTGTCGAGCCAGATACATTTTGGAGCGTCCCCGCTGTCATCACCACCAAATCGCCTTCTTTGACGTGGCCTTTCTCTAAAGCTGCCGTAATTGAAGCCTGGAAGGTTTGGCGCACGGAGGGCAAATTGAGAACCAACAGCGGCTGTACTCCCCACACCATCTGAAGCTGCCGCGCAATTTCAACGTGGGGCGTGACCGCCAAAATCGGGATGTTGGGGCGAAATTTAGAAACATTCCGCGCCGTTGCGCCCGTTTTGGTCAGGCTTAAAATTGCCTTTGCGCCCAACTGCACCGCAATTTGCCCCACTGCCGCACTAATCGCGTTGGGGATCGATCGCTCTGAGGCTGTTTCTGTCATCCAGTTGGGCCACAGGTGGCGCTCTTGGTCAATGCGCTCTGCAATCCGTGCCATGGTTGCCACGGCTTCAACGGGGTAGTTCCCCACGGCGGCTTCGTTAGAGAGCATTACGGCATCCGTGCCGTCTAAGATAGCGTTGGCAACGTCCGAAATCTCTGCGCGGGTGGGGCGGGGGCTATTGACCATGCTGTCGAGCATTTGGGTTGCGGTAATAACCGGAATCCCTAAGCGATTGGCGGTGGCAATCAATCGCTTTTGCAGCATGGGCACGTCTTCGGCGGGTAGCTCTACGCCTAAGTCGCCCCGTGCCACCATGACCCCATCACACAGGCGCAGAATTTCTTCCATCTGCTCAATTGCCTCGTGTTTCTCAATCTTGGCAATCACAGGGGTAGATTTACCCGCAGCGGCAATCAGCTCTTTAATTTCAACGACGTCTTCAGGGTTGCGCACAAAGCTGAGGGCAATCCAATCGACCCCTTGGTCTAACCCAAAGACCAAATCGCGACGGTCTTTTTCTGTCAATGCTTTGATCGATAGATACACCCCAGGGAAGTTAACGCCCTTGGCATTGGATAACGGCCCGCCCACTACAACGCGGCAGTGCAGTTCACCTTCGGCAACCTTCACTTCTTCTACCTTCATTTCGACGCGCCCATCATCGAGCATGATGATTGCGCCGTTGGGCACTTCTTCTGCCAGCGGAGGATAGGTGACGGAGCTAATGGTTTGGGTGCCTGGCACATCTCGACTGGTCAAGATAAAGAGATCGCCTTTTTTGAGGGTGATCGGCCCATCGGCAAACTTACCCAGCCGAATTTTAGGCCCTTGCAAATCTTGCAAAATTGCGACGGGGCGATTCAGCTCATAGGAAAGTTGGCGAATCAGGCGAATCGAAGATCGATGATCTTCGTGAGTACCGTGGGAAAAATTAAGGCGTAGGGTTGTAGCGCCGGCCTCAATGACGGCTCTCAGCATTTCAGGCGTTGAAATCGCTGGACCAACGGTAGCAACAATTTTAGTGCGGCGAAAGGAGTCTGGCATGGACAAAGGAAGATAGCTCAAGGTTAAAGCTTTAAAATAAAAAACGCGGAAACTTATTGATGCCTGACTTTAGCTGATTTTGGGTTCAATCTGCTACCCACCCATCACCTTTTTTTGATATTTCCAGCACAATCTGCATGAAGCTAACCACCCGTGGGCACTACAGCCTCAAGGCGCTCCTAGACCTTAGCCTTCAGCCCCGCTATGGCCCCGCGTCAGTGACCGATATTGCCCAGCGTCAATCGCTGCCGGCACCCTACTTAGAAAAGCTGTTGATTGAGTTACGCAAGGCCGAGATTGTGTGTTCGGTGCGGGGTTCTCAAGGGGGGTATCAGTTGGCGCGATCGCCTGCTCAGATTTCCCTGGGGCAAATTTTAGAGGCCATTGGCGAATGGGATGAGCCTTTTCCTGTGGCGGCACAAAAAGACCGTGCAAATGCCGAAGATTGGGTGGCAGCAGCCGTCTGGAAACGACTGGGACAGCGCCTCAAGTCGATCCTGCACGACATTACCCTAGAGGACTTATATTATGACGCTCGGAGTTGGCAGGCAGCTCAAGGCGCAGATACCAACTTTACGGTCTAGCGCCATTTGACGGATAATTGAGATAATTTCTGGGAGATAACCTACCGCTGGCTTTGACTCCGCTCAGCCAGCTAGAGACTAGAGATTGTGCCCTGAGCGGAGTCGAAGGGCCATTAATCAAAGGTGTGCTGATCATGGCGCAGCTCTCGAAAGCGTAGCAAAAGACCAATTGTGACCTGCTTCATCATCCAGTACAGCACCGTTAAAATCAGCACCGTCGCTAAAATGACCGCCAAGGGACGCTTTCCGGTCAAGTCATTGAGGGTTGCCAGCAAAACATTATGAGGCCCCGTCACCAGATCCCAGCTATTGAACCGCAGAAAGCGTCCTAAATAAATGCCCACTGCACACAGGCTATGGGTGAGCAGCTCAACGCCAAAGATATATTGCTTTAGCCCCGCTTGGCGAAAATAGGCGCTTTGATTAATGAGCGATACCACATAAGCCTCGAAGGCAAGGGCGATCGCCCCTAAATGAAGCGGAATATAAAACAGCGTAATCACCCAGACAGAAGGGGTGTCCCAAGTAGCCTGAATCAGGTGAATAATATCGGTCAACACATAGGGGGCATTAGGCAAAAATGCCCCGTACACCACCAGCAAAATCCACCATACCAGCGATCTAGGGGAAGTCGTATTGCGATCGCCGCTACTTCTAAACGGAGAGAGCCGTGCAGGTGTCGCACGCCTGCGGAATAGGATTGAGGATTTTCTGAACAGAATAAAGCTAAGGCAGAGCGGAATAAACGCTAAAAATAGATTCCAAACAATCCAGCCATTGTAGCGGGATAGATACTGAAAGCCTCGGTATAAAACGTCTTCCATCGTGGAGTATCACCGCGTACAGCAACAAAGCGTTTGTGTATAAAAGCTGCTGCTAATCAGAATACTCTATCTTCTCGCGAGGAATCGAGCAGTAGGCTAAATGGTCTTGATTGACTAAAGCATCAAACCCATGAATGATGCTAGAGCATCGACTCATGTAAAGCTTAATCCACGTTTTAAAGTCTTCAGCTTCTTGACCTTCTAACGTGTCTGTCATCCCACGGCTGACCTTAAGCTGATGATCTTCTTTAAACTCAAAGCCTTTGAGCTGAAGTGATTCAGGACAGGAGCCAATGAAATAGTCTTTCGCAATTCTTGGGCCTAAATACAGTTCTCCAGACTTGAGCAGCGCCTCTAAAATTTCAACGCTTTTGGCAATAGTTAACGCTTTACGAATAACCGTCTCTAAAGGCGGAGCCGTAGCCACTTCAGGCTTTTGATTAGAGCCTGAGATTGCTGCATCGGAAAACCCGAGCAATAGCAAAATTTGTCGTTCAACCTGCTTAAGCTGCTCTGGATGGCGTCGGTCGGTCGTCAAACTTTGATAGGCACGCGCCAGTATTTCTAGGTTATTGACCCGCTGAAGCCGCTCTGAAGGATTTGTCACCAACCGATGGAGAATTTCTTCGGGTTCTAGCAACGTCAGATCTGATGCGTCAGAATCTGTCATTGTGTGCAGCAAGTCTTTGTGCGACTGAATCAATCGACGCACATAGTAGCTTGCCATGGGAGAAAGTTTATTAGACAAACTCATAGTGAACCGAAACCCAAGACGGCCTCCTAGGTATATTTACGACCTGATTTCAGGTAACTGCTCTCATAATCTATTAATCCCAAACTGAACTCATATTTCAGCATTTTTAGAAAGCCATTCAAAAATCCGTAGAATTACGGATTTTTTCGATGATTCATTTGCCCGAGGAGAGGGGCATATTGAAAGTAACGCAAATATAAATGCCAAATATTGAATCCACCGTTAATCAGGCTGAATTTATGGCACGGAACCACACCTCGGGGGGACATTTACTGTGATCTTAGCAACCTCTGAACAATCTAGTCCCTTACTTGACTACTCTCACAAAGTGGATCATCTTCTGAAGAAGAAGTATCCGCAGCGCCATCATCACTATCGCTTCAGTGACTTCTTCTCCTTCAATTCTGAAGTAGGAAGCGTTGTTGACTGGAATGATTCCCGCAATATTTTTGCAGGTGAAGACTTCATTGTGGCTCTAATTGAAGGGCTTGAAGAAGAGGTCGGCAATGCATCTTCGGTGGTGATGTACAGCATGGGTCGCCAGTGGGGACAGCGAGATGCTGAAGCGTTTAAGATTTGGTTTTTTAAAGAGTTTGGCTTTGACGTAAAGCAGTCTAGCCTCTCATTTATTTTAGAAACTTGGTGGTGGCCGTTTGCCAGCCAGGGCTGGGGCAACTGGGAGGTTGATCTCAATGAACAAAAAAACGGCTTTATGTTCATCAACGTGTTTGACTCCGCTGTTGCCCGAACGTTGGGTGACGTGGGTAAACCCGTTTGCCATATCTACGCAGGTCTATTCTCCGGCTTCTTTAGTGGGCTGATTCAGAAGCAGCTTAACTGCATTGAAATTCAGTGCTATGCCATGGGCGAAACCTACTGCAAGTTTTTGCTAGGCAAGCAAGACCGGATTGATTCTGCAACCTTCTGGCAGACTGAAGGCGCTACGGCTCGCGATATTGAGAAACGACTCCAGCATGGAGAGTACCTCGGATGATCGCCGCTGCGACCCATTGGTCAACACAGACCGTCGAAGCTTTTTTGGGTGCAGTTCCCTGGCAAGGCAGCAGCAGCGTCTCTCTAGCTGACTCAACCTTAGCGGCAGAAATTCTGGATTGGCGATCGCTGAGTGTTCGGGGCTTTTTCTCTAACATTGCCTGGGATGGAAACAGCCTCTTTCATTCGCTTCAGTCTGATGCTGAAGCATCTCAAGCGCTTTCCTATCTATTGCCTCTCCAGACATTTTTTGGCTGTTTTTCCTGGGAAGGACGCCCCAATATTGGCGCGGTGCCGCAATTTGCTGCCAGCCCAAACAAGGTTTCCGAAATTAGCCTTGATGACCTTTCAGATTTGTTTTAGGACGAAGCAACGGTAATGGATACTGCACTGCAATCATTAATTTATGCGGCGGACGATCACTATCTCAGTGATGCTGACCTAGATCGGTTTGGCAAAGATGTACAGGCTTTGGGCGATCGCATTGAAGCCTACGAATACATTCGTGAGCGTGAGCTGTCGATTCTTCAGCCCGCCGTAGACTACCTCACCGAAGAATTTTTGGGTTCAGACCCCAAGCTTTTGGAGCGTGCGGTTATGCACTGGCTCTCAATTTTAAGGTATGCCGCGATGGCAATGCTGCTCAATAACTCAGAATACCTGAGTCGTCGCATCTTAGAGTGGTTGCCCGACCTTGTTGAAGTCTATCAACTTCGCGACATTGAGCTAGCCCTTTATCGGCTGATTTTAGTTCAGGCCAAAAGCAGCCTATCACCAGAGCAGTTAGCGCTCATTAAGCCTTATCTCGAAGAAGCCTACGCGGTACTCCTAAACGCAAAGCCTGCACTTCAAAAAGCCGCCTAGTGTTTCTGGACACACCCTACGAGGACGTATTTACATGATTTCTGTCAAAGAATTAGTTAGAGAATCTCATCTCCCCAGTAATTATTTTGCCCCTGATGTCTATATTCAGGGCGACTTAGAAGCGGGCCTGATTGAGAATCGAAAAGGTGCCCGTCTATTGGCACTGCCAGAGCCGTTTTTGCGCGCTATTTATGAAGGTCTAGCCGAAGAGGTTGGGGCTGCTTCAGAATCTGTGCTGTATAAATGCGGAGCCTGGTGGGGCAAGACATTTTATCGTCGCTTTGCCGAAGAAGTGAGCCAGCACCATAAACAGCCTCTGGCAGAGATTGAAATGATTGAGTTTTTACAGTGCTTTAAGCAAAGCTGGAAAACCCATGGCTGGGGCAAAGTTGACCTAGATTTCAATTTCTATCAGCAGGGCTTCATTGTCGTTCAGGTGCGCAATTCTGCCTTTGCCACCAGCGGTGCTGCCCTTGGTAAACCCAAGTGTTTTGTAGAAGCAGGGTTACTTAGCTCCTTCTTTAGTGGACTAACGGGCCAAAAGCTTCACTGCATCCAGACCACCTGCGAATCACTGGGCGCTGAATGCAATCATTTCGTATTGGGTCTGCCCGAGCGCGTGAAGCGTGCTGAAGCTTGGCTCCAAGAAAATCATGACCACGCCACCATCATGGATCGGCTCTGTCAAGGTCAGGCGAACCGCTAGGTAAAAGCCTCAGCCATGAGCCATTTCTTTAAACTTATCAACATCAACGCAAGAGGCTTGAGCCGTGGCTAAGACCGTAAAAATCAACTCCATCAACGAAGAAACATCCGTTGAAACCAACGAGAGCCTGCTGTCTTTACTAATTAAAAAGGATCTCAAAGTTTCTCAAGAGTGCGGTGGACGCGGCATGTGTGCAACGTGCCACATTTTTATCACCGAGGGCATGGAACATCTGTCTCCAATGAGTCGACGGGAGCAGCGCACGCTAGAAGTCATCACCACCTGCAAAATGAATTCTCGCCTCGCCTGTCAATCCCGCGTAGTAGGGGATGGCGTTGTTGTTGAACTGCCTGCCGGGATGTATGTCAGTGAGGTAGAGGACATTGAGTCTCTGATTGGGCAACGGGCGTCTCAAGATATTTTGCACCCGCTGTACGGCACAATTCTTGTCGAATCGGGCAAGCTCATTACGCGCTCTATGATCAGTCAGCTCAAAGACACCCAGGGAGAGGTATCAAAGGCGCTTTCTCAGGCAGAC
>JAGVDA010000243.1 GCA_020058975.1 Thermosynechococcus sp. WC_1
CGCCGACAGCCAGACTACCCGCTACGACTGGAGCTGGAAGACCAAAACGACAGAGCACCGCTTTGACTGGGGCTGGCATGATGGTGGGTATACGTTTCCGCCTGCGGATCCGCTGCCATGCACACAGGACTGTTTCGATAACGTGCTTTTCATTCCCGGTATCAAAGGAAGCGTGCTAAAGGTTGGCGATGATACGCTCTGGCCGCCCACAGTTCTCAGTGATGATCTACCTCAGCTAGCACTCACGCCCGCTGGTGAAAGTGTGAACGATGTGCGTGTAGATGGAATATTGAACGAGTTCTGTATTTCGCTGCTTTGCGTAGCAGTCTATTCCCCATTTTCTGCTTTTATGGACGACTTGGTAGCAACTGGAACCATCAATAAATGGGAACCACTTGCATATGATTGGCGATATTCTCCGGAGCATGCAGCCAAGGAAGGCGTACTGACTCCTCACGGTTTGACCAATGTGGTTCAACAGATAGAAGAACTCGCCGCTGACTCCAAATCCGGAAAGGTCACAATAGTCGCCCATTCAATGGGAGGCTTGGTTGGCAAGGCGATAATTAAACGCCTGGAGCAGGAAGGAAAGGCTGACCTGATAAGTTCTTTTGTGATGGTTGGGTCACCGCAGCTCGGAACACCACAAGCAATTGCCGCAATGCTTCATGGTGATGGAGAAATTCTAGGCTTTGGATTCATAGTGAACCCAAGACACGCCCGCACACTGTCACAAAATCTGCCTGGAGCATATAGTCTTTTGCCGTCATCTACATATTTTTCGAAAGTTTCTGACCCAGTTATCACATTTGATGCTACCGCATCTTTCACAGACCCGTGGCGAGCCCGATGGAGCAACACAATAAATACTTACTCGGAAATGTTTGAATTTATAACTGGACAGGGCGTTGCGCGCACTAAACCAAATGAAGCATTAGTTCGACTGCCGGAAGTACTAAATTCGAATCTTGTGGTTAATGCCTCAAATTTTCACAACGAATACGATACATACCTATTCCCAACAAACATTAGAACTATTCAAATATCTGGCTGGGGTCGTCCCACTATGGAAGCAGTTAACTATACAGAAAACCACCTAATGCCCGGCTATAAGTCATTGTGGACTATGGAGGGCGACTCTACAGTAGTATATCCAAGTAGCATTTCTACAGCAGATGCTGAAATTTATTTCCTAAACCTAGAGCTATTTAACAAAAATGCACAGCGAGACGTCCAGCATGTGAATTTGCTCAACTCCTTACCAATTCAAGAAATCCTATCATCTGCAGTAAAAAGGAAGTCCGTAAACGAGACGACGTATGTTTCGACGTTAAAGCCATCACCTACTACCATTGAGCCTCAGATCATAATTAGCGCGCATTCGCCGGTTATCCTTGGAGCATACGATCAATTCGGAAATTTCACTGGAATTAATCCAAGCCAGAATCTTTCATCCGAGATTTTGACCATTACTGAAAATATTCCAGGCAGTTCGTTTGTCTATACTAGCGAAACGCAAGGCATATTTCTGCCGAAAAACGGTAGTTATCAAATTGTTTACAAAGGTATTGGCTCTGGCCCTACAACTGTCACCATCGACAGCATGTCTGCAGATGTAACCACATCTATTTCGCAGTATTCAGACATGCCCACAACCAACAATACGATCGCGACATTTACGGTGTCAGAAACTGAATCAGGGGCAGCAGTAATAAATCTGGATCTCGATGGTAACGGCACGATTGATAACGCCGTCGTTCCAGACGGAACGATTCCATCGCTTAACGAACTCATAATCCTCATCAAGCAAAAAATTCTTGCACTCACTGCCAAGGACA
Organism: Thermosynechococcus sp. WC_1; assembly: GCA_020058975.1. Classification (GTDB taxonomy): domain Bacteria; phylum Cyanobacteriota; class Cyanobacteriia; order Thermosynechococcales; family Thermosynechococcaceae; genus JAAURS01. Next base: position 1,839 of record JAGVDA010000243.1, read on the forward strand.
AGTTAAAACAAAATCTTATAAAAAAGATTGAAGCGCTTGAAAATACAATTGCGAACAAGAAGATAAGGAATGCGAAGATTCTTGCCCACCTTGACGCAAAGGCATTAAAACAATCTGCCAAAGGTAAAATATCCGCTGCTGATGCAGATATGGTCATTACTCTTATAGACACCCTAGAGTCTCAGTCAGACAGCGTCTCATTTGATGTAAGCATTATTACTCAACTGAGGGAGAAAATACTCGCACTAAATTTAAAGACTGCCACGAAAAACGACTTGTTACAAAGAATAGCAAACCTTGAGAATATAGAGGGACTCACGAGGTCTCTCGCGAATCTTACGATCGACATATCGCGCAAGGCATCGAACGGAAAGCTCACAGATGTTGATGCACAAGCACTGATTGACCTTCTTGGACAGGTTGAAAATGCTATATAATTAAACCCTCATGAAAGTATCTAAGTTAGGAGTTGCTGTTGCGCTTTTATATACCTTTTTTGCGTTTTCGTTATTCACCGAAGGGATTAATTGTCACGGTTTCTTTTGTGTTAGTACGCAACTGTCGATGTGGCCATGGAGCATGTTCGGTAACGGAACACTAGGAACATCATATTTTTGGCCCATTGTTACAGTAAATGCAGCTATCCTGTACTTCACCGTCTTTCTCCTTCAAAAGGTTGCTTCAAGCTTGTTTGCCAGCAAGTGAAACATCGTCTCAACAACAGACAATTTGTGACCGTGGTGGACGAGTTTCACTATGACCTTTTGTTGAGCTCCTGAGAAACGGGAAATTTAAAGGAGTGAGATGGGAGGACGGGGTTAAAGATCCGGCTGCGAAAACAATGTTGCTAGGAGGTCGAGATCGGTAATTTTTGCGGAGCTTTAGGCGGGAAGCGCGTTACACGCAGTTCGAAGTGCGGGTGCGCGACGGAGAGCTGTGAAATAAAAATTCGATGCATGCGATGCTGGCCGGTTTCGGCAATAATACTTTTACCACATTTATCATGTACGCTTTTCGTAAGGCCATGTCTGCTCGATCGAAATTGCCTATA
>JAGVDA010000182.1 GCA_020058975.1 Thermosynechococcus sp. WC_1
GGTCGCGCAGTTTGAGGAGGTCGAGGTCACATTCTTCGGGGTCGTGAAAGCGGTTGTAGGTGTCGGTAAGACCCTGGTTGTTTCGCACCATGAGGTCGGCACGGTATTCATAGTAAGTTTTACCAATGGCTTCGAGAATAGGGTCGGTTGCCCAAGCTTCGGGAAAGGGAAAGGTTTGGAAACAGTCTGAGTGGTTGTAACGGGGCAAGTCCATTGCTGTACCACTAAAAAATCTTGCCCATATTTCATGTGTACGACATTGAAGAATGCAAAATCCGGAATATGTAGATATGGTGATTACGGCAAGGGAGTGTGCGAAAATCCTATTTATTGGCTGAAAGGCAAATGCAAGGTGTACATAAGCTTGACAACTAGTAACCAGAACTTTGTCGAGTTTCGAAATTGAAGAGTAAAGATCAGGTCTATGAGCTTGATATGCCCACCAACGGCGTTTAAGCTGGCTATTAGTTAAACTATCATCGAGTTCATCTCTCTCTGGCTTTACTTTATTCCTAACTATCTTGGCTAGTTCTGACCATTGACTTAATTCCTGCTCACTTTTTAAATCGCTCAACTGAATTACATAACGATTAAAATGATGTGTGGGGCTTACATTTATCTCATTTCCTCCGATATATGGATAAATTCGCTCTTTACAGGAAGGATAGCAAGTTACTAAGTCTTCCATTTCTTCAACAGAACTAGCTTTTTCATCAGAGTCGTCAAACAAAAAACCTTGACCATAAATCTTGCTCCCTTCAGAGACAAGGGTTTTCATTTTCAAAAGTTTTTTGGGTTCATCATTTCCACCAGCATGAAATAAATACGCAGTTATTTTATTAACTTTTCTGCCATTTATGAGCTTTAAATCAAATTCTGAATTCTTGCAAATATGAATTACACTGACTGAAACTGACGCTGTCCCTGGCCATTTCACACGCCGATATGCTGAGTAGATAGTTCCGCCATAAGTACAAATCCAAACTAAGCTACCTTTGCGCGTATCACCTTGGGCAATAGTGTTTGTTGCAATCAAGCCAAGCGTACCTGAATTACGTATTAAAGCGAATGCTCTTCTAAAGAAATAGCCGACTAAATCACAAAGATTTCCCGCTTTTAGGAAAGTTGCTACCAAATACTCAAAGTAAGAAAGACTATGATTAGTAGAAATTTTCCTTCCACCTAGAAACGGAGGATTCCCCACGATCACGTCAAATCCTGGATTCTCTCGATCAAACACCTCTGGAAACTCAATTTCCCAATCAAACGGTGTCACCGGATGCTCCCCATGCCGTAGCCGCTCCGAAATTTCCTGAAGAGCCTCTACCAATCCAGTTTGCCGCCACTGCCGCACCACCTCGGCATACTCCTCAGCCTTCTCCTTCCGCTCCGTGGTACTACCTCCCTCAAAAAACGCTGCAATCTTCACATCCCCTGTCAGTCGCGCCTCCGCTAGCATCTGCTCCGCATCTTGCAACCGAACCAGCTTCTCCTCGGCCTCTGCATCCGTCCGCGTATCCATCGCCTGAATCGCCTCTCGATCAGACTTCACCCGTTCCAACTTCTCCCTCAGCAACTGCATCAACGGCAAATCCTCAGCCGAGTCTTTGCCAAAGGAAGCAATTTCCTCCCGTGTCAACCCCACCAGTGAATCCCCACACTTCAGCGCATGATCCACAAACGTAAACGGCAGATCTTTTGCCAGTGTCACCAGCCAAAGCGATAGCTTTGCCAGATTTACCGCAAAGGGATTTTTATCAACCCCATATAAACACCGCTGCGCTACCAGCCGCCGCGCATAGAGTAACGGCTCCACTGCATTTGGCAGATCCTCCGGTTGTCCATGATAGTCCCACGCCTCCACCAGCCTCTCTGCTAACTGCCGACAGGCTTCCACCAGAAATGCCGCCGACCCCATTGCCAAGTCGCACACCTTCAGCCCCAAAATCTGCTCTGCTGTCGGATGCACACCCAATTGCTCAAAGATAGGCTGTAGTGTCGTCTCCACAATTGGCTGCGTCAACTTTCGAGGCGTATAGTGCGATCCCGTTCTCCGTCGTTCTTCCCCAGGCTGTAGATACAAACTGCCAGCAGGCAATAAATTCAGCGTCCGCGACGACACTTTGCGATCCAGCGCCGCTACAATCTCCTCCGTTGACTTTGCTTCCTTAAGCGCCTTGGCTTCCTTGTCTGTAGCCTTGCATAACGCCTCATTCTTCAGAACCTTGGCTCGTTCCGCAGGCTTTACCGCCAATAGGGTCTCTACATTGACCACCACATTCTTCGGCTTCAGCGCAATCGATAGTCCCTCAGCTACCTCCACCTCATAGCCCATCACTGCCTCGTATACCGAGCCAATCTGCTCAACATCCAGCGCTCGATAAGAAAGCCGCTCCCCATCCAAAATCAGCAGCTTCGTCAAAATCCGATAAATCACCCCATCCGCAATCCGAGGCGCTTCCAGCTTGCCACTATCCTTAAACTGGCTGCCCTGACTTCGCCCCTCCAAAAATGGATACTCATCTGGGTCAAATAACTGCCCATGCCGTGCCGGAAGGTAC
>JAGVDA010000035.1 GCA_020058975.1 Thermosynechococcus sp. WC_1
TCCGATGAATTCATGGCCGAAATGCGCGGCATGGAACACAAAAATCTAGCAGTGGAGCTGCTGCAAAAGCTCCTCAAAGATGAAATCAAAAACCGCAGCCGCACCAATATCGTCCAAAGCCGCCGCCTCGCCGAAATGCTAGATGATGCCCTGCGCCGCTATCGGAACCAAGTTATCAGCGTTACCGATATTTTAGAAGAGCTGCTAGAAATGGCTAAAGACACCAAAGCTGCTGATGCCCGAGGTGAAGAGCTGGGGCTAGCTCCCTATGAACTGGCTTTCTATGATGCCCTCGCCCAAAACCAAAGCGCCCAAGACATTATGGGAGTTGATAAACTGCGGCAACTAGCGATCGTCCTGGTAGAAAGGATTCGCAAAAATGCTTCGATCGACTGGAACCTGAAAGAGAGTGTGCGATCGCGTATGAAAGTAGCGGTTAAACGCCTCCTGCGCCAATATGGCTATCCCCCAGACATGGAAGCCCTCGCCACCGAGCTAGTTCTCGAACAAGCTAAAGTTCTTGCTGAGTTTGAAGTTGCCAATGTAGATAAGGGATGAAGATTCAGTTTAGCTATTGATTATGACAACCCAAGGCTTCAACTGGTAAGATTTTCCCATGACTCAACAAAGAATTGCGATCGCAGCCAGGAAGGGCGGAGTCGGTAAAACCACCATCGCTTGTGGCCTAGCATCGGTTATGGCCAACCAAGGAAAACAGGTGTTGGTGATTGACCTCGATCCTCAATCTAACGCTGCCTATGTACTCGGCACTAATCCCACAGCTCCGGGAACAGCAAATTTATTATCTGGGGAATCGCCAGAACCACTGAAGGCCGCGCCAGGTTTGTACGTGTTGCCCGGTGGCTCCGATTTGGTTGGCTACAGTATCCAGTCCCTAGACCCAGAAGACCTGGCTGATGTTGTTAAACCGCTGCCCTACGATGTGGTAATTTTTGATTGTCCACCAGGGGTTGAGTATTTAGAAAGGCTGGGAGTTGTCGCAGCTAACAGCACCTTAGTCTGTACTGATGCTCATCCCTTAGCTGTTATGGGTGCCGGACGAGTTTTGAATGAACTGAGTTTGCGGAAACAAAAAGAGCGCCGAGGTCCTCAACGTTGGGCGATCGCTCTTAGCCGGATAGATTTACGTCGGTCAATGGATCAAGCCCTAGACAAACAGCTAGCCGAGGCATATCCAGATATTCCAAGACTGATGATTCGCCAAGATGCCTCTCTAGCTTGGGCTAGTGCTGAACGGATTCCGTTGATGGATTATGAGGCGAGCTGCCGTGGAGCCAAAGATTTAGAAAAAGTGGCGGAGTGGATTTTAAATGGCTAGGAAGAGACAAGATGCTTCGGCTCTATTTGGCAAAGCTACAGATGTGGCAGCAGAGATTCATCATCAAGACCAAGTGATTGAGAAAAAGTCTGAACGTGATCGATCGCAACGAACCACCTTTTTACTCAACCGCATTGAAAAACGCCTTCAAGACACTCGGCCTGTTAAAGAATCCCATGTAAAAGAATTGGTGAATTCAATCACTGCCCTAGGTCTGATTGAACCGCTGGTAGTAGATCAAAAGGGAAGATTACTCGCTGGTGCCCATCGTCTAGCTGCAATTTCCCTGTTAAAAGAGACATCTTCAGAGGTCTACGAACAACAGTTTCCTGGGAATCAAATACCTGTGCGGATGATGCCATTCGACGCTGAAGTCGATCAGCAAATGGCTTTGCAAGTGGAGTTGGCTGAAAATGAGAAACGGGTCAACTACTCTCGTGACCAGATTCAACAGTTAGCTAAACGCTTACGAGCATTGGACTATCGAGATACCAAGGGTCGTCCTAAGCAAGGCGAGAAAGCTTTGGGTCCTGCTTTGGCCGTGGCGATCGGAGTATCAACACGCTATGTCCGCAGAGTACTAAGTGAGCAGTCTCAGATATCCAAAGGAGCCACAGGAGAAAATAGGAACCTAGTTCCTATTTTTAATAGGACGAAATCTCTAAAACGTCTAGAGACAAGTCTTTTAGCATTTCTAGCCATCCCGAAGCCGGAATCACTTACCAAGCAAGATGCTAGTTTAGAGAAAGCTGCGATCGATCTGTTGAGTAAAATTCAAAAAAATATGAAATAGGTATTGCAAACTTCTAACATTTTCAAATAGGTTTTAAAAATGACTGAAACAACGCAAGAGCAACCAAGCCAAGAAACTCTTTGGGCGGGGAAAAGTGGCGATCGCTGGCTAGCTAATATTGATGGCTTTGAGGGAATGATCAAGCCCATCGGAGATGCTTTAATCAAGCAGACTGCATTTTCTCAGGGTGAACACATTATTGATATAGGTTGTGGGGCTGGTGCCACTAGTCTTGCCATTGCCCAAGAGGTGGGAGTATCAGGTTCAGTCACAGGATTGGATATCTCACCAGTCCTAGTAAATGAAGCGACAAAAAGAGCAGAAAAGTTAAAGCTTGAGAATATAAAATTCATGCTGGGGGACGCGGCGGTAGCTACTCTTCCCAATGGGCAAGCGGATTGCGTGTTTTCTCGATTCGGAATCATGTTCTTTAGCAACCCCTATGCTGCATTCACTCATATTCATGGTTTCCTGAAACCCAGCGGTAGATTATCTATTGCTTGCTGGTCATCACTTCCAGAAAATCCATGGATGTTTGAAATCGTAAATGTTCTCGCCACGCACTTTCCATTGCCGACACCTGTTCCCCGTGCTCCAGGTGCTTTCGCTTTTGCTGAACCAAGCTATGTGAAGGAAATACTGCAAACTGCTGGCTTTCAAGACATCACCATTTCTCCATGGCAGCAGAACCTGTTGATAGGTGGTTCAAACCCCAGTCCTGAATCAACGGCTGAATTTTTGCTCAAAGCAACGAGTCTTGGACAATTGCCAGAGGATTTATCCGACACTGTTAAAACAGCCATTCATTCTGAACTGTCTAATCGTTTGAGAGCATACGAGACTAAAGATGGAGTCCAAATGCCATCCTCAGTATGGTTCGTTGAGGCTAAAGCTTGAGCAAGGTCGAATGGCTTCTCCACGACATCCATTGGGGCTGCGAGATACTTGGCAAGGGCAGGATGCGATCGTAAATTAAGTAGGTTTACACTATGCAACGCGATGAGTTCAATCAATTTTGCCAAAGTCTGCGATCGACTAGCCATGTGGTGCAATGGCATAATTCTGATGTTTGGAAAGTCGGCAATAAAGTCTTTGCGCTGTGCAATTCCCAGGAAGATCCATTACCGGGCATCACGTTTAAAACTTCTGCATTAGACTATGAAATATTGAGAGTTTTGCCGGGATTACGGCCTGCTCCCTATCTTGCCTCACGGGGTCTAACTTGGATTCAACGCTATGACTACCCTGGACTGAGCGATGATAAGATTCAGCACTATATTACCGAAGCCCACCGTATTATTGTCTCAGGATTCTCTCGTCGTAAGCGTTCCGAACTTGGTTTGTGATAATTTTGATGCTGTGGACTCAAATTAGGCGAAAAGGTGTAAACTGCGCGATCGCCTTTGGTACAAGTAAAATTATCGAAAGTCCAGTAGAATCGAAACTAGACCTGGCTTTGGATGGTAGCTGAATATGAGTGAACTAGGCAATTCCGACTCTAACGAGGATATGACCGGACTTGATCGAGTCAGAAAACAGCTCGATCGAGTTTTGAATCGCAATGATCCCAACGAATCAGAAAGAAAAAAGCAATTTGAATTAAGGACAGAGGTTGATAAGCTACTAGCCCAACATAATATCAGTAGTGGCTCAACAGATGAATGTCAAAACGATAATGAACCAAGTATTGTTGTTCGATTAATAGAAATCAAGGAGCTACTGAGAAGACAAGAAATCGCTTACCAAGAGAAGAAGAGATCGAGAGAACTTAGAA
>JAGVDA010000066.1 GCA_020058975.1 Thermosynechococcus sp. WC_1
AAATGAGGGAGCCATCCAAGCCAACATCGTAAGCATCCAGTAGCTGAACCAGCGGCAGGTCGGTTTTTTGATTCAGCTCCTTCAGGTTGCTGACTTCAAAGGACTGGATAAAGATGCGATCGGGGTCGGTGAAACCTGTCTTCTGGAGCGTGGCTAACAGCGGTTCTTCAAGAGATAGCCCCAAATCGTCATGAAAGGTTGGATGTTTGGTTTCTGGATAGATGCCGATTTTACGTCCGGTATCTTTTTCGACCTGCTTCACTAAATCAATAATTTCTTCCAGGGTCGGAATTTCATAAAGACCATTAAAGACCTGGGTGCGGAAGCCTTGGGGCATGATCGCTCGGAGGGTTTTAATTTCTGCCAGTGTGAAGTCAGAGGCAAAAAAGCCTTCTTCGGCGATGCCGTCCACAATTTTGGTGGTTTTGCGGTTGGCAAATTCTGGACGGCTTGCCACATCGGTCGTATTAATCAAGTTCGGCTCGTGGCGGGCAATGAGTACCCCATCCTTTGTCGAAACCAAGTCCGGTTCGATGAAGTCTGCCCCCTGCTCGATCGCCCGTTTGTAGGATCCTAGGGTATGTTCGGGCAGTTCGCCACTTGCGCCCCTGTGCCCAATTACGATGGGGGTTTTGCCATCCAGGGTATTGAGTTTAACTGGGTTGGGCGTTGGAATCGGAGCCTCTAGCAGTTTGCCCGTAGCGTCAGTGTGTAGCACGTAGGGGCCAAATTCTTCGCCAAACCAGAGGGTGCCATCGGCTGCGATGTTGAACGATTCAATGTCGAAATCTGCGCCAGTGAGGAGGCGATCGCCCGTATTCTCGTTGACAATTTTGAAGGGGACTTTCTTGTCAGGGTCAGAAAGCTGAATGAAGCTTTGGACTTTGACACTGCCGTCTCCATTGAGTTCAGCGCCTCGGAAGCTTGGATCGGCCTTATAAACTCTCAGCAAGAAATCTGCGCTGTTGCCTTTAGCCCCAAATCCGTTATCCGGCATAAAGTAGAAGGAGTTCGCATCGGCAACCTGTACAGCGCTAAAGCCTTGGATCGGCTGCTTTGGAAAAGGCGTGGACTTTCCATTGGTGGGGTTAGGAACCGCGCTGCCAGCAGGAGGGCCATCGGCAAAGGAGTCAGCGGGGAGAGATGCAAAGCCTTTAAGCGTAACGCCGGGTGCAGCCGCAATCGAAATGGTTGTAATATCATCCTCACCGACTTTGCCGTTGTTGGGTGTTGAATCAATATCGGTTTGATCGGCGGCTATAATCTCAGCCGTATTTTTGAGTACGCCTGGTGCGTTGATTTTTGCCGTGACATTGAGGGTGGCGGTACCGTTTGCGGCTAAACTCGCAACGTCCCAAATTCCAGTTTGGCTGTTGTACAGGCTTTGGTCTGCACTCACAAAGGCAAGTTCTTTCGGCAGAAGGTCTTTTACCTTAATGCCCGTGGCTGCCGCTAGACCTTTGTTGGCGATAGTAATACTCAAAACCACAGTATCGCCAATTTGAGGCGCAGACTTGTCAACCGTTTGGCTCAGCTCAAGATCTGCTGTCGTTGGCGTTACTTCAAACTGACTCACTACTTTAGGTTGTAGCCCCGTAATTGCAGCAGGATTCGCCTCAAGCTCATCACGAGTATAGGCATCAATCCCGTAGGTGGTGACTGTCAGCTTCTGGGTCTGTTGATCAATATCAAATTCTGTCCAGCCGTAGGTTTGGGTGGCAACGTAATCCCCTTGCTGCAGCTTGGCATTAATAAGTCCGTTGGCCTGGGGCAGATTATTGTCTAACCCCACGGGGTCGTACCCTAAGGGACTCAGCCCTCCATTCACGAGATTTTTAATGAAGGCATCTTGACCCACTGGAGGCAGCGCATCATATTGGGCTTTTTGAGCGGGTGTCAACAGACCTATAGCTGCGGCAATTTCCGCAACTGTTGGGCCAAAGGGCGCATCATAGGCCACCGAACCCGTCACCACTTCAAAGGCGCTGGTCGCGATTTGAGCCTGACCTGGACCAGTTTGATAGGTCAGGTTATTCACTAAGGTGCCGTGGATATCAGCACTCACAAAGACAACGTTGCTGATTTTGTTGTCGTTGATGAACTTAAGAATCTCGGTACGTTCTGCCGCGTAGCCTTCGTAGCGATCGCCCGCCGCCAGCACCCCTAGATTCTGAATGGGTTCTGGAATGGTAATAAACTTCCAAACCACGCCGTTATTTTGAGCATTGAGCAGATCGTTTTTAAGATCCTGAAGCTGCTGTTTACCCAGCATTGTGCGGCTAGGGTCAAAGGACTTTGCCAGGAAAGTGCCCACCTGCGTTGGATTACTGGTATCCGTCACATCTGGCAGTTCAGTATCACGGAAAGAGCGTGCATCTAAGACAAAGGTGGCGGCATCTTTACCGAAGGTGTTGTAGCGATAAAGTTTTCGTTCGCCATCCGTACGGGCATCTCCAGTTGCGCCATAGAACTGATCGGCAATTGGGTTGTATTCTTGAAAAGCCTGCAATCCATTGTCGTAAAGAGTGGAATCGTTGATCAGCGTTGAACTCGTGGCATCTGCTGCGGATGCTTGAAATCGCTTGTCAGTGCTAATGGGTGCGCCGCCTGCAAAATCATTGGTGACTTCATGATCGTCAATGGTTGCAAAAATTGAAGTAGACGCTCGCAGATCTCCAAAGGTATTTTGACCGTATCGAGAATCATAAACCTCAGCTTGTTTGGCACGGAAATCATCTAGCGTCTGAGCCTGAGATTTTTCGGAGCCATCCGCATTTCGGAGCGCCGGAGACGCCACATCGCCATAGATGGTGTCACCCAACTCAATGAAGAATTTAAGGTTGCGATCGTCGGCATTAGAAATAGAAGGGTAAGGGCTTAGCTCACCACGCCAATCTCCTGAGACACCAAACCGAAGGCCAGCGGATGTGCCTAGGGGGGGCAGTGCTGAATTTTCCAGTCGCCTGCACCCCATTTGCATCGGTAACGCGGTAGAAATAGTCGGTATTGGGGGCTAGGCCAGAAATATCTGCCTTGACGGGTTGCTGGTCATCCGCAACCGTTGCAGTCTTGGTGCCAAGAATAGTGCTGAAGTCGGCTTTGGTTGAATACTCGAAGGTTACTTTCCCCAGGGTTGTGGCACGGGTCCAAAGTACGGTTGAAGTTTGGGTGGTGTCTCCACTGCCAATACCATTGGGGAAGGCAGGTAGAGCCACAGGCAGATTTTTAGGAAGCTCCAGAATCCCAAGCCTTTCAGTAGGTGAGTTGCCGCTCACGTTGAAGTCGTTATCGTTGATGAGTGCGAGGGTGTCGGGTGCCACCAAGGCCAGCCCCTCGAGCTTTTCGACTCCGGTGTAGCCTAGCTGAGCTGCATTTGCAATGAGGCTCTTGTTGACAGGGGCAATTTTTGCAGTGGCTAATTCGGCAGGGGTCAGTTGTTCAATAGTCTTGCCAGTGGGCAAGGTGAAGTTCGCGGGGTTATTAATATTGGTTGCCCCTGCCAGATCGATCTGATAAATCAGCTTGTTGGAAGCATTGGTCGCCAAGTCGTCCCGCTCTACCACGGCAAATTTGCCATTCCCTAGGGCAACGGCATCGCCAATTTTGTCTGTCTTGGCATTTCCTGCTCCCGTGATGTCATCGAGAAGGTAGAGATACTCGCCTGTAACCGTCTTAGAAGCAATGTCAAATTCTAAAATGCGGAGATTGCGCGACCCTCTAGAGGCCGTATCGCCAGCATTGTCGGGGTTATCGATCGCACTCTGAATAAAGGCATAGAGCTTATCGCCATCCAGAGCCACGGCTTCAAACCCTCGGTTGCTGCGGCGCTGGGCGTAAACCTCCGGCAATACTTCTGTCCCAAAGGTTCCAGGTGCGCTATCGGGGTTTGGGGCAGTGGCGGTACCCTTGGGAATAAAGCGATCTAGTAGCTTGCCGTTGATGTCAAAGTGGTAAATGGCGGGGCGGTATTCATCCACCATCCAATAGTCGCCATTGGGGGCGATCGCAATGCCCTCTACATCGGCACCCAGCGGATCGTTCGGTAAGACTTTGCCGTCCAAATCGGCACCAATCTCGTCGGTGTAGGCCAGTCCGTTCCCTTTTGCCTGAAGATTGGGCAGACCTGTTAAAGGTGTCGTGCCATCTTGACGAAAAAGTCCTGTACGTTTGGTAATGCTAATCTCGCCCGTGGTGCGATTGAGTTCAAAGCTGACAATTTCGGGCTGGAAATTGGGCAAGAAAAAGGGTCTATTTTGTCCCGTTGGCTCGCCATTAGGGCCACGATCTGTATTGGTGACAAACTTTAGATTGCCGTTAGGGGCTAGACCTTGGAACGCTAGACCCGAAAAGCCGCCCAAGAGAATATCTTGGCCTTTAGAAGTGGTGCCTAGCTTCGGAAGGTTTGTAAAGTCATAGCTGGTCAGCTTCGGCTGGGCAACGGGGTTGCGAGGGTCGTAACTGCTGGTATCAATCTTGAGCGGTGTGGGCAAGGCATTGGCAATATTCTCGAAGGGAACCAGCTTAGAGTTAGAGCTAACGTTCTCATTACCAATAACAGTGGCGGGGTCGTTGTTACCGTCCTGGGTCACAAACAGACCGGACGGGAAATTGGGTCCCAGGGATAGGTTAATGACATCGGCACCATCTGACTCCTGCACGTTGTCAATGCCGCCGTTGTTGCCGACTGTAAACTGACCGATGTAGTCGTTGTTGCCTTCGCGGGTATAGACGGCAAACGTGTTGTCGCCCTGGCTGGAAGCTAACAGATAGCCCGTCCCATTTTTGCCGTAGTAAATCGTGAGTCCTTCTGCATCGTCAACGAGATTTTTACCCCCTTCAAACCGAACCTTATCAATGAGTTTGCCCATGGATCTGCTCGCTGGTTCGGCCTCGAACTTCCAAATCCCCACATCTTCTTGAGCGATGTAGAGCAATCCAGTTTCTTGATCCACCACCATCCCTTCGGTTTGAGCCGAGCGTCCAGCGGCAGTGGGTGAAGGAACCGTAAACTCCCGCACCAATTCGTAGCCGACTTTGCCGTTCCCTTTGTCAATTAGCTTGAGCTGAGCTACATCTCCCGTTTGGCGACGGCTCACAAAGGCATAGTAGTCATTGGTGATAGGGCTACGGTAGAGCGCTAATCCGTAGGCACTTCGAGCCGAGGCAGAGTAGGGGGCGTCAAAAGGCGCTGCCTGAAACAGCGTTGCTGCGCTGGTGTCGGTGATGTCCTCTAGCACATTGCCGTTGGCGGCGTTGGGGTCGATTTTGAAGATGGCGAGTTTGTCGTTGTTGCGATCACTTGCCACGGCAATATCTAGCTTTTGACCCCCAACGGTAAAGCCATACTGCAAGTCAACATTGTTGTAGCGAATCGTACTGGGGTTAGAGGCATTGGGCGGATTGATCGTCTGTACTAAATTCCCAGACAGGTCGTAAACGCGCAGACCGCCGTTTTTAACGCTAGTTAGTACCAAGCTTTTCGAGGAATCTGTTGGATTTACATAAATGGCGAGGTCATCGGCATCCGCTCTTTCACTGAAGGGTTTAGCTGGATCATCCAAGAGGGCAGGGCGCGTTTCTACGATTGGGGTAGCCGTTGGGATCAGATCTGCGCCTAAAGTCAGAATCTGCGTGAATTGGGTGCCGCTAAAGTTGTTGTCGCTTACCAAGACAATCGACTGACGACCATCTGCCAACTTAGGACCAAAGGTTAGACCTTCAACGTTGTCGAGTCCGGTTGGCAAAGCGAGGTCGTCAAGATTGAGCAGTAGGCGTTTTTGAACAGGGGCGATCGCCGCAAGCTTCTCGACCGATAACCCACTAAGCGAATCTACGGGACTGATATCTGTCGCACCCTGCAAAGAGATTTCATATATTTTGATGGTATTCCCAGTACCCGGCGCACCCGTAGAGAACGAGCGCTCCAGCGCCAGCAAAGTACCGCGATCATCAATTGCCAGCAGGTCTACCAAGCCATTGGTACTGAACTGTCCAGCAGGATTGGGGGGGACGGCAACAGGGTCGGTAATGTAGAGGTATTCTTTTTCGGGCTGTCCAGTGGCGAGGTTGTATTGCAGAATGCGCGACCGCGTACCAGTGGTTGGGGTAGCCACATCTCCATCTTGAAAGAGAGCATTTTCGGTGGCGGTGTAGAGCGTCTTCTGGTTAGGCGAAAGGGTTAAGCTCTCAAAGGCTAAGTTGTTGCGAACCCCTGCCGTCTGGGTATCGCCAGCATCAACAACGCCATTGCCATTGGTATCTTGCACAACAGGCGAGAACTTTTTAGGAACGCTCAGCGATCGCAGTTCTTGTCCGGTCGCCAAATCAAATTCTTTCACAAACGGATTGGTAACGCGCCCAGCACTGGGGTTTGCCTCCCCTTCTGAAGAGATGAAAACCGTCCCATTTTGAGTTAAAGCAATCCCTTCAGGATCTAGACTCAAAGCAGCAAATAAATTACCAGATAGGTCTTTGAGAGGGGTAACGTTAGTGAAAGTGACGCCCGTTGTCGATATCGTATTTGGATTGGTTGTAAAGGTATAAAAACGAGCTGGTGCAAACTGAGAGCGATCATCCGAAATTGCAAAATAGCGGTTATTGACCGAGTCGTAGGTAACGCCAGACAACCCGCCAACTGAAGCCTGTGCGCCATTAACTGTTCCAGCGATGCCCGTAGGGATAAAACCAGTCGGCAAAATTGTCTGACCCTGAAAATTAGCACTGGAAACCGTTTTTCCAATCGCAGCATCAAGCTGCACATCTGCATAGACCAGACGGTGATCGGAACTGGGAAAGCCACCAGGAAAACTGGGGTTAAAGGTGCCCACTAACGGGAAATTTGGGTCGGTATTTTCAGGCCAAAAAACGGCTGAGCGCGCAATATCTAAATTGGCAGAGGGCAAGACATAATCTGTTCTCAAATTACCCGGTGCGGTATCTGAAAAATCAGCAGTGTCGAAGCTTGGATTTCCCTTGTGGTTGATGTTTGCGCCGCCTTGCAAGGTGGACTGCTGAACTCCACCTAAGCTACTGGGGGTAGCATTGGTATTGACATTGGGGTTTTGCAGCAGTTGGCGAATGGCATTGTCAAAGCTGTCCCCGTCAGAAGGATCGGCATTTTGGTCGCCCATAATGACAAAATTGGAGCCAATGTCAATGCCGCCCTTTACGCCTTTGTCGTCGTAGATGTAGCTGCCGGTGTTGCGACCGGGGCCCACGTAGTCGGCCCAGAATCGGATCTCGTCGTGGTTGCGGGTGCCGTTGCGATCCTCCGGGCCGTCGAAGACCGGTGGTGTCGGGTGGCTGACGAGGAAGTGGACGGTC
>JAGVDA010000253.1 GCA_020058975.1 Thermosynechococcus sp. WC_1
GGATGCCACAAGTGCTGAGATTACTAAGGCTTTTGCTTTAGCAATGAAAAAACGCCAATATCCACTTGATGTCATTGCCCAAGCACGTAGCATTTTGACAAATCAGCGAGAACGACTTATTGCAGACTGCTTAAAACCAATATTGCCAACCCCAAGAAGGTTCAAAAAGGTTGACACTTCAAATTTAAATCAAAATAATATTCAAATTGATTTTATCCAAGATCTAGATGAACTTGATCAGCTCATCTCAAATCCTGAAAGCTTAATGTTACTCAAGCGTCGCTTAGGTGAATCGATTTTACAAGATTTCAATCTAGACGACATATAATTACTAAAGAACTAATTCAACAATGAATACTATTGAGAAATTTAATTTAAGCCAAGATCAGCATCAACAACTACTAGATCACCTGCGAGAACTCTTAAGAACACGAAGTACCCTTCAACAAACTGTAGGCATTGAACAAGAAAAGAATAGAAATGAAACAGAACAGCTTTTCCGTGAACTATTAGACCTATTTGATTCTCTTGAGGCTCTCATTAATGCCGTAGAGCAACAACCAGAAGCATCTCCTAAAGTTTGGAAGCGTCTCCCTAAAAATCTTAAGGCATTAAGAGATAGACTAACAATAATTTTTTTACGGCGAAATGTTCAGCAGATCGAGTACACAGAATCTAAGGTTGATTTTAAATTGTGTAGTGTTGTTGAAACTGAAAATAATCTTGATGTTGAAGAGGGAACGATTTTAAAGATTGTTAAGCAGGGTTTCCAAATAGAAAATCGTATTCTTCGTCCTATTGAAGTAATAACGGCTAAAAATAGTTAAAAATGACTTATCTTCTTTAAGTCATTGGATGCAGTAAATAAATTTAGCTGATACTGAAGTTTAAATTGATCACACGTTTAAGATTCGGATAGCTTCCGTTCTAGCGCTATAACTCGATGCCGTAAGTCTAAAATGTCCTGCTGGATATCCAGGGAATCGCGCTCTCGGTTGATGCTGTACCCAATGAGCTGCTCAATTCTGCGGTCTGTGGCCTTACCATGCTCTAACAAAGCATCCATTGCAACCAAGGTTTGCTTTTGAGATTCTTTCAAATCACCCACAGACTGGTTTAAGTCTCCCACAGACTGTTTTAAGTCACCTAGCTCAGCTTCAAAGCGTAACTGACTACCCTGCAATTCTCTTTGCACTGAGAGCATTCCCTCAATGGCCTGCTGAATCTGTTCAAATGTCATGATTCACCATCCTTCATAAGTTCCTGATCTGCCGCTTCGGTGATGACTTGGCGTAGCCATGCCGAACATTTGGGTAGCGATCGCACCATATCATCGACTGACTCTGTAAGATTCCCTAAGCAATCGGAGGCTGAGACAACGCCCTGCCGCCAATATCTATACCTTACTCGCTTTAGAAAGGTGTTGGCGGAATGTCTTTTTCTGGCACTGAAATGGGGATTTGGCTATGGGGATGCGATGTTTTTTCTGGGTCGATCACAGGCAAGGTTTCCCAAAGTTTTGGGAGGCGATCGCGTTGGTTTACCAGATAAATACTCACCAGTGTCAGACACACGCCCAAAAACTGAATAGGGCTAAGCACCTCTGCCAAAAATAAATTGCCAAAAATCAGGGCAAACACAGGGGTCAAAAACGTGAGTGCGCTGAGGCTCGTCAGATTCCCCTTCGAGGCAAACCAGAAGAAAAGACCATAGGCGATCGCACTGCCAAAAACCGTAGAGTAACCCATCGCCAACCAACTCTGGAGCGTTAACCCCTGCCACTGATGGCTCTCCCATAAAGCCGAACCGACCAAAAGCGGAACGCCGCCGATCAGCATGTGCCACCCCGTCGCCATAATAGGGTCTGCGTACTTGCTGACGCGCTGAATCATTACTGTGCCCACCGCCATCGAAAGCGCCGCCAACAGCATCCAGCTTTCGCCTCTACTCAAGAATGCCTGCACACTCTCCCCCACAGAGAGGTCTAAAACAGGCCATGCAAAATGACCGCTAAACCAGTCCAGAATCCATTCATCGGGCAGTCCAATACAGCTAATACCCGTGATGCCGACCAGTAGACCCAGCCAACCCCAAACCCTGACCTGTTCGCCATAGAGCAACCAGGCTAAAACCGCGACGGCTAAGGGCTGCGAGTCAATCATCACAGAGCCTAGACCCGCCCCCGTTTTAGAGAGACCCGTCACTAAAAAGCCCTGAAATAGGGTCGCATCTACTAAGGCAAATAGGGTAATCCAGAGCCATGCTTTCCAGCCCTGGGGTTGCGCTTTGCCCATGATGACTGCCGCCACAATCACCAGCAGCCCCGCTGGCATAATGCGTAAGGTGCCCACAAACAGAGGACTGCTCTGATCCATCACCCCCTTCATGGCGACCATCGCCGTCCCCCACAAAAAAAACGGCGCAATGAGCAGCAGCCACTGAAGCAGAGATTTAGGGTGGGTGGACGACGAGTCTTGCATAGTCTAGTGAGGGATGAAACACGAAACAATTGAAAAACCGATGCTTGGAGAGAGAGACTGCCTAAAACAGTCAATAGCTATGATCTTACTGACATTTCTTAAAGAAGCGAATGTTAGGGCTACCGTCTAACCGACGACAAATTGAAAAACTTTAGCCATAGCTTTGCGATAGAGTCAAAGAGAAGTCTCTATGACGTTTTAGGATAGTTTCGTGACAGTTCGAGTTCGCATTGCGCCCAGTCCCACAGGCAATCTCCACATTGGCACCGCCCGTACAGCCGTCTTTAACTGGCTGTTTGCTCGCCATCACCAGGGTCAGTTTATTCTGCGCGTTGAAGATACTGATTTGGAGCGATCGCGCCCCGAATATACCCAAAACATCGTTGATGGACTCACTTGGCTGGGCTTAACCTGGGATGAAGGCCCTTTTTTCCAGTCTGAGCGCATGGATTTGTATCGTCAGGCAGTGCAAACGTTACTCGACAAAGGGTTGGCCTACCACTGCTACGCCACGCCCGCAGAACTGGATGCCATGCGTGCCGCGCAAGAAGCCAACAACGAAGCCCCCCGCTACGACAACCGCCACCGGAACCTCACTCCAGACCAAAAAGCCGCCTTTGAAGCCGAAGGCCGTAAGCCCGTCGTGCGGTTCAGAATTGAAGATGACCGCGTTATTTCTTGGACGGATTTGGTGAGAGGCCAAGTGACGTGGCAAGGGAAAGACCTAGGCGGCGATATGGTGATCGCTCGGGCAGCCTCCAGCACCGAAATGGGGCAGCCCCTCTATAACCTTGTGGTGGTGGTAGATGACATTGATATGGCAATCACCCACGTCATTCGCGGCGAAGATCACATTGGCAACACGCCTAAGCAAATTTTGCTTTACGAGGCACTCGGGAAAAAAATTCCAGAGTTTGGTCATACGCCCCTCATTCTTAGCCCAGCGGGTAAAAAGCTCTCTAAGCGAGATGGCGTTACGTCTATTTCTGAGTTTCAAGAGATGGGCTTTATGGCTCCGGCACTGGTCAATTACATGACCCTCCTGGGCTGGTCGCCGACAGACTCGACCAAAGAGCTATTTTCTTTGGCAGAAGCCGCCCAAGACTTTGAGATGCAGCGCGTCACCAAAGCAGGCGCTAAGTTTGACTGGGACAAACTGGACTGGATCAACAGCCAGTATCTTCACACCATGCCCATTCCTGAACTGACGGATCGGCTGACGACCGTATGGCAGGCTGCTGGCTATGATACGCAAGCCGTAAGCCAACCCTGGTTAGCGCAGTTGACGACGCTGCTAGCGCCTAGTCTTACCCGTCTTAAAGATGCGGCAGAGCAAGCTCAAGTCTTTTTTACCCCAGATTTGACGCGCAACGAAGAAGCTTCTGCCCAGCTTCAGCAGGCGAATGTGCCAGAAGTTTTGGCCTTTATTGCCCAACAGCTTCAGCAAACCTCAGACTTTACCGCGGAGGCTGCTAAAGACCTAATTAGTCAGGCGGTGAAGCAGCATGGTGTCAAGAAAGGACTGGTAATGCGATCGCTCCGTGCGGCACTCACAGGCGAAGTCCATGGTCCTGACCTGATCGAAACCTGGCTGCTGCTGCATCAACGCGGCTGGGATCAGACCCGCCTTGCGTAAAGACTGTAGGGGCGCAAGGCCTTGCGCCCCTACAATGCATGGACAATGAAGACAAGCGACGAAAACGATAGGATAACAGTAGCGTTACGGCAAGCTTGAGCAGAAAACCACAAAAAAATTTGCTGTGTTTCTGAGAATTAAGTTAAATTAAGTTAAGAAACTTTACTTAACATTCTTGTTTAGGGTGTCGGGTCTGTCCGGTCAATTCACTTAAATCATAAATACAGCGTTGTGTCTGGGTAACAGCCTAGGCATCGACCAAGCTAAGTTTAGGCTTTTTGACATTCCGTCTATTCAAGCTCTAGAAGCGTCATCATCAAAGAGGTTCAGCGAACATATGAAGAAATTTTCCTGGAAAACGGCACTGCTATGGACACTGCCTGTCCTGCTTGTAGGTTTCTTTATTTGGCAAGGCTTTTTTGCCCCTGTGCCAACCGCCGAATCTTCCGTTAGAAACGCGGCAAATTCTCGCATGACCTACGGACGATTTCTAGAGTATTTGGATGCTGGGCGCATCAACAAAGTTGACTTATTTGACGGAGGCCGCACCGCCATTATCGAAACCAACTCTGACAAAGAGATTTCAGGGTTGGGCGATCGCATTCAGCGGGCGCGGGTTGACCTACCGGGCACCACGCCTCAGTTCATCACAAAAATGCGAGATTTGGGCATTGACCTAGACGTTCATCCTATTCGCAACAATGGCGCAATTTTAGGGCTGCTGGGCAACCTGATCTTCCCGGTCGTGCTAATTTCTGGACTGTTCTTTTTGTTCCGTCGGTCTAGCAACGTCCCGGGTGGACCTGGACAGGCGATGAATTTTGGTAAGTCCAAAGCGCGTTTTCAGATGGATGCAAAGACGGGCATCAAATTCGATGACGTTGCGGGGATTGAAGAAGCCAAAGAAGAACTTCAAGAAGTCGTTACTTTCTTGAAAAAGCCTGAGCGCTTTACCGCAGTGGGTGCAAAAATTCCCAAGGGCGTGCTTCTGGTGGGGCCTCCTGGGACAGGTAAGACCTTGCTGGCTAAGGCGATCGCAGGGGAAGCAGGTGTACCGTTCTTCAGTATCTCTGGTTCTGAGTTTGTCGAAATGTTTGTAGGGGTCGGCGCATCGCGCGTCCGTGATCTATTTAAGAAAGCCAAAGAAAACGCACCCTGCATCATCTTTATTGATGAAATTGACGCAGTGGGTCGTCAGCGGGGCGCGGGGATTGGCGGCGGCAACGACGAACGCGAACAAACCCTCAACCAGCTTTTGACTGAAATGGACGGGTTTGAAGGCAACTCCGGCATCATTATTGTGGCAGCGACCAACCGCGCCGATGTGCTAGACAGCGCACTGCTTCGTCCCGGTCGGTTTGACCGCCAAATTATGGTGGACACGCCAGACATCAAGGGTCGTTTGGCGATTCTCGAAGTGCACGCCCGTGACAAAAAGCTGGCAGACGATATTTCATTAGAGGCGATCGCCCGTCGTACCCCTGGCTTTAGCGGTGCAGATCTCGCTAACTTACTCAACGAAGCGGCAATTTTAACTGCCCGTCGTCGTAAAGAAGCCATGACCATGCTAGAGGTGGATGCTGCCGTAGACCGCGTGATTGCGGGTATGGAAGGCACACCTTTAACCGATGGCAAGGCCAAGCGCCTGATTGCTTATCACGAAGTGGGTCACGCCATTGTGGCAACCTTGGTTCAAAATCACGATCCGCTCCAGAAGGTAACTTTAGTCCCTCGCGGTCAGGCACAGGGTCTCACCTGGTTTACGCCTGCCGAAGACCAAGGACTGGTTTCACGCTCTCAAATTAAGGCGCGTATGGTGGGTGCCCTGGGCGGTCGTGCTGCCGAGTACGTGATCTTTGGCGACTCAGAAGTCACCACTGGAGCTGGAAATGACCTTCAGCAGGTGACGGGCATGGCACGTCAAATGGTGACTCGGTTTGGGATGTCTGACCTTGGCCCACTGTCCCTCGAAAGTCAGTCTGGGGAAGTGTTTTTAGGTCGTGACTGGATGAGCCGCTCTGAGTATTCTGAAGAGATTGCTTCACGCATTGATGCCCAAGTGCGCGAACTCATTCAACACGCCTACGAAGACGCAATCCGCATCATGCGCGAAAACCGCACGGTGATTGATCGCTTAGTGGATCTGCTGATTGAAAAAGAAACCATCGACGGCGAAGAATTCCGGCAAATCGTTGCTGAGTATACGGTTGTGCCTGACAAAGAAGTCTTTGTCCCACAGCTATAGTTTCTAGTACGGGTTTTTAACTTTTAAGCGGGTGTTGAACTATTCAACACCCGCTTTTTTAGTTTAATTTTCTACATTTAGCCTTCTGTAAATTTATGAAGGGGGTTCATTTGGAAGCGTAGGAGTTCGATTCACATTAAACCAGTCAATCTTACGGGTTAAATACATCACCACCGCTAAAAATCCAAAGAGGCCCAGCGAACCAATCAGGAGTGAATAGTCTTGGTTTGCCAGCACAACATAGAGGTAGCTATAAAGTGCAACCTGCATGCCACCAATAATGCCCGACCGCTGCTTTGCTCGCAACACCGCAACTGAGTAGGTGCTAATCATCACCACCACGGCTGTACTGGCAATAAGGTAAGACAAGTTAAAGCCTAAATGCTCAGACAAGGCAAGCTGAAGCAGATAAAATAGGCTCATTGCCACGCCCACTAACAAATATTGAAGAGGATGCACCCTTAGCTGCACGGTTACTTCAAATAGCCAGAAGGTTGCGAACGTCAGCACTAAAAACAAAAAATTGTACTGAATGCTGCGCGAAGCCATCCGGTAATTGTCAACGGGCGAAATGAGATCAACGCCAAAAACAGAAGCCTGAATCGTTTCTTGCCCAACAGGACTATCTTGGTTCCACTGCTGCGGATAGTTTCGGCCTAAAGACGGAATGTTCCAAGTCGCCTCAAACCCTTTATCTGTAACAGAACGATCGCTGGGGAGCCAAAGCCCCTGAAAACTAGGGTCACGCCAGTTAGATTTTAGGTTGACTTTAGTCACTTCACCAAAAGGTGCAAAGGTGAGGCGTTCGCTGCCGTTTAATTTCAATGGCACTTCAAACTTAAAGGCATTCCCATTCATCTGGTTCTTTAAGCTGGCATAGATACCTGGATTGTTGCCGCCCACATTGCCACCTAGTTTGCCTTGCCCTGGTGCAAACGCAATTTGCTGTTGATTCCAGCTCAGCTTTGCCTGATCTTGAATGGCGTGGGCATCAGAAATTTGCAAGGCGAGTTCTGCACGATCCCATAAAATATCTTCTGGACGCACGCCCCAATTCGATAAGTCTGGACGCTGAAACTGACCTCGAAGGGTAAGAGCCGTCTTATAAACTGGAACTTCAAAAATGCCGCGATAGCGGGTTTCAGTATCCATTACCCCAGCAATATCGAGGGTCTGGGGTAAAAAGATGCCCAGTTTGACCTCAGATCGCGGGGCATTGCCAGATGACTGTAAGCGCTTAATATATGGAACTACCAGTTGAGGGCCAACAACCTTCTGCTGTGCGCCCCATTTAGTGGTGATGCCGCTAATGGCTTCTTGCCGCAGCGCTTGGCGATCGCTCACTAACCCTTGCATCATCACCGTTGGAATTTGCAGCACTAGAATCAAAAACGAAACCAGTAAAATTCTGACAAATTGAGAATTTTTAATTTGCTCAAAAATCTTTAGCAGAGTGTCCATGAAAAATTGCGGTAATAATAATTACAAAAGCTATTTTGCTTATAGACGCTCTCCTGATGCAAAAGTTACGCTAAAGATAAGTATCTCAACAAAATCTGAATGAATATGCTAGAAAACAAGTCTTTTTTGCTGCCAGGAAGTTCCACTCACGCCTGTCTGCTGCTTCATGGGCTGGGGGGTGGGGTTTATGAAATGCAGTGGCTAGGTGAACATCTCAATGGACTTGGTTTAACGGTGCAGAGTGTTTTATACCCAGGGCACGATACACAAGGGAAAAAAATGCCGCGATCGCGGTGGCAAGATTGGTACGCCCACATTTTAGAAAATTACCTAACCCTCAGCAAAACCTATGAGAAAGTTTCGCTAGTGGGCTTCTCGACAGGGTGCTTGCTGGGGCTAAACCTAGCCATGCAGCAGCCCACCTTTAAGCTGGTGATGATGGCTCCCTATTTAGGGTTAAAGCACGAGTGGTACTATGGTCTGCCCTTAGAGATGTATATCAATACTTTGGGCTATGTGATCCGTGACTTGCCTCGGCTGCGGCTGCCCATTTCTGACCCCAGCACCGAAAAACTTGCGCGCAACGCCGCATTTTTTAGCACCTTTAACTTAGATGCAGTTCGTAGCGCCATTGAGCTAATGGGGCAGGTGCAGCCCAAGCTTTCTAGCCTAAGTAACCCGATGCTGATTGTGCAGTCGCATAAAGATACGGTGGTAGATCCAGCCAGCGCCTCAATTTTGTATCAGCAAATTAGCTCCACCGATAAACAGATTTTCTGGCTCAAAGACTCTGATCACGTCATCACCCTAGACAAAGAACGCAATGACGTATTTCGGGCAGTTGGTGAGTTTCTGGTGGGTTAGCGCTCTGAATCAGGCATTCATCCTAACTTGCCTTAATACAGCTCATATTTCATGCGCTGGCAGGTAAAGATCCATTCAAAACATTGGTTCGCTAAGACGATTTTAATCCAATCGACTGGGAAAGTTCTTTATTGCCGCTCAATACAAAAGCCGTCCACCCTTTAAGTTTCTGCTTTACCATATCGCCCAACAGCTTATAAAATGCACCCAAGTCCGTATCTTGACCCAGCCGTTCGCCATAGGGTGGTGGGTTACAGAACAGCACGCCGCTGTCTGCCGGAGCGGACACTTCAGCCAAATCCATCTCCGCAAACCAGACGTGATTCTCAACGTCGCAGTTTTGGGTATTGACGATCACCTATTCAAATACCTCACC
>JAGVDA010000065.1 GCA_020058975.1 Thermosynechococcus sp. WC_1
CAGATATTGATCAAATATCTGGAATTAAGCGCTAGACTAAAAAGAGTTTTAAGGCGTTTGCGTGGTTTCAGCCATTGTTTTAGATGAAACGAGGCACCGATTTTGGCGAAACGGGCCTTTTTCGCTAAAAATTTTGAATTAGCATAGATATCCTTGTGTACCGTGTGTAATAATGGCGGCATGAACAGCCGTGACATTATTGCCCGACTCAAGGCCGAGGGATGGATTCTCGTCAATGTGCGCGGCTCCCATCACAACTACCGACATCCCTCTGAAAAGGGGAGAGTGACCGTCCCTCACCCTAAAAAGGATTTGCCGAAGGGGACGGTTCGCAGCATCTTTAAGCAAGCAGGTTGGGATTGGTCACCAAAGTAAAAAAAACGATGTTTTTCCCCGCAGCACTTCACAAAGACCCTGATACTTCCTACGGCGTGACGATCCCTGATCTCCCAGGCTGCTTTTCTTGGGGGGACACGATTGATGAGGCGATCTCCAATGCAGCAGAGGCGATTGAGTGTCATGTAGAGGCGCTGCTCATGGATGGAGAGGATGTCCCGTTTCCTGGAATGGTTGAGCAACACCGGATGCTTTCAGAATATGAGACGGCGACTTGGGTTCTCGTGCCTGTCGATCTGTCCAAAATCTCGGGCATCATTAAGCGCGTCAATATTTCCCTGCCTGAGAGGATTTTAGGGCGGATCGATGCCTTTGCAGAACGTCAGGGGGAAACCCGTTCAGGGCTTTTGGTTGCAGCAGCCCTTGAATATATCGGTAGCCGTTCATCTGGCGCTGATGAACGCCAGACGGTCGGAAACGATGCTTAAAGTAGCCCTTCCAGCCGTTCGGCTGATTGCAATGGATGATCGCCTTCAGCAGGCTACCCCTGCAACTGCCCAGGTCATTGCCATGACCTCAGTTCAGTCTCTAGCGGTGCGGGAGTCTCGGGGGCGGATGATTGAGCAGTTTTTGCAAGCGCGATCGCTCTCTGAAAATACTCAGCGCAACTACAGACGACAGCTCGAAGCTTTTTGCAATTGGGTTGGTAAAGATTGGAACGCAATGAGCATGAGCGATGTCACCGCCTACAAAGGCTATCTCGAAGGGCGACAGCTTAAAGTCAGTTCCATTGCGGCATCTGTGACGGCAATCAAGAGCTTTTTTACTTGGATGAAGAAAGTGGGGGCGATCGCCCAAAGTCCAGCCGATGGGGTGTCGATTCCAACGATACCGGAAGGGGAAGCCAAGCATCTGGAGCAGCATCAGATTGATGCCCTGTTTGAGGCGCTTAAGGGGCGGGGGAATACCGAGGCTAGGGATACGGCGATCGTGTTTCTGTGGTTTAAGTCTGGGTTACGACCGGAAGAGGTGTCGCTGCTTAATGTTGAAGATTATAACGATGTGGAAGTTGTGATTAGAAATGGCAAGCACCAGTCCAGTGGTCTGGTGCCAGTGGATGAGCAGACGCATGTTGTGTTGGTGGAATATTTGAGCCAGCGATGGATGGAGGCGCAGGGGGAGCTGAAGGGAGAAGATCCTATTTTCGTGTCCTATAGCCACAGGAATTATGGCGATCGTCTGGGCTATGAGGGCATTTACAAGATGTTTAAGCAGGTAGTTCAGGCCGCAGGATTACCGGACATTCATCCCCATCGAGGACGACATACGTTCATTAGTGGATTAGTGAGTGGGAAGGTGGATGCTTATCTAGGGATGGCACTGACGCGGCAGAAGTCAGTGAAGGCATACAAGGTTTATTCTGAGGCCGTGCGATATGAGGCGGCACGAGCAGCGTTCTTTGAGTCACGGGGGATTCAGGAACGCAAGCCTGTGTCGTTAAAGCAGATGCTGGAGCGTGGGTATTGATGATGATAAATTGACACCTATCTTTAAATTTTAGTGACTTCATTCTAGATATTGAATATGGTTAGGTAGTTAATCAATTGTTGATCAATTGGGAGTGTCAATGTCAATTTTTTTTGATAAGCGAAGGCATTATCCATTTTGTTTTAACTTGGATCTCTATAATTTCCTAACTCTAATAATCGGTTAATCACTCTCAGTTCGACAGATTCTTTTTTGGCTGATGAAACTAGATCTTGTCCACGTCGTAAACGACGAATAACATACTGAACTTTTGTGGCGACAGCACCTCGTGGGTTCAATTCTTTAGTTCTGGTAGCTACCAGAACACCACGAACTAGAGCATTTGCTTGAGAATGAGCGAAGATTAAAGCCGAAGGATTTTTTCTTGAAGTGTTAGGTTGTGCGGTGGATGTTTTTGTGGAGGTCGAAAGAACCTTTCCCGATGAATCCTGCTGATTAATGGGTTGCGGAGAAGGCTGAGATGAAGAAACATTGTTGTCTGGCAAGACTTTCTGTTGGGGTTCTACTGGCTCAGGTTCAGAAGAGCTTTGCTGTGGAGATATAGATGGGGTTTCAGTATTCTCTGCTGATTTTATAATTTGAGAGCCTATTCCAGATAAAACACTCTTCAAGGAATTAGGAGAATTTGCGATACTTGGTGCGTTAGGAACAGATTGAGGTACAGCACTCTTCAAGAGATTACTCGCTTCCGTGATTTTTGGAACGGTGGGGACAGTGCGAGGTAAAACGGGTTCATCAATTTTTGAAGTGACGATTGGTGTAGAACCTGAATCAGGATAAATTCTAACAATGGAATATTTGGGTTTATCCTTTTTAAA
>JAGVDA010000319.1 GCA_020058975.1 Thermosynechococcus sp. WC_1
TAATCGCGTCATTGCAGAATATGCGATCGCCCCCTATCGCCTCGGACTCACCGCCACCCCAGAGCGCAGTGACGGCAAACATGCCGATCTCGACTATCTTATTGGCCCTGAGGTGTATCGCAAGTCCTCCGAAGAGCTTTCTGGCATTGCCTTAGCGAAACATGAAGCTACCCAAATTCGAGTCAAGCTCACGGATCCAGAGCGCGATCGCTACGATGCCCTAATCCAAACCCGCAATTCTTTTTTGCAAGAGCGGGGTATTTTCTTAGGCAGCCTCAACGGATGGCAACAGTTTGTTAAAGAAAGTGCGCGGTCTAAAGCCGGACGGCGAGCCATGTTAGCCCATCGAGAAGCCAGGGCGATCGCTTTTGGCACTGAAGGTAAACTGCGCGTCTTGACAGATCTCCTCGGGCAGCATCACCCAGAGCGCACCCTCATTTTTACCGACGATAACGCCACGGTTTATCGCATTTCTCAAGACTTTCTGATTCCGGCGATTACCCATCAAACTCCCGTCAAAGAGCGCCACGAGATTTTAGACAAGTTCAAGTCAGGTGAGTACCCCAGCATCGTGGCCTCACGAGTTCTCAACGAAGGCGTTGATGTACCCGAAGCGCGGATTGCGATCGTGTTGTCTGGCACAGGCTCTACCCGAGAGTATGTGCAACGCTTAGGACGGGTGTTGCGTAAAGGCAATGATGCCAGCAAACTGGCGCTGCTCTATGAGGTTATTGCTGAAGAAACCACCGAGGAAGGTACCGTGCGACGACGACAGCCGAAACCAACGCCACAAACCCATCAGCGCACTTTAGCGCTGGTTCCTTCCCTTGTTAAAAAAGAGCCGCAGTCTTTACCACGCGCCGCTGAAATGCCTGCCGACTGGGACTCCAAGCCCGAGCCATAGGCTATCGGGAGCAGAGCCTTTAATTGCACAACCTAGAGTCTACTCAGATACACCAGCCGAAATAAGTTTGAATTGTGTAGAAGGTGCCACATTTCATAAATCTTAATGAGGTTGGCTCCACTCTTGTAAGAAGATTGAAAGGCAATGTATTAGGCACCCGTAGGGCTAAAGCATCTGTAAACTTAAGATTCTCTGACAAGATCTAAGGGTTTGATAGCATGCAAATGAATGCAGCAGTTGGGCTAATTTAGGTCTTTTATTAGAGATTTCTTTATATTTTGAAATAATTTCTCATAAATTTGCTATTCATCCAGGAGAAGTGCATCAATGCCTTTTGGACCCGCTTCACGCCTTGGCGTCAGTCTATTTGATGAAACCCCTCCCGTCGAGTGGGTCTCCGGTTCTTCATCAGAAGATGCCGAAACCATTATTAAGGCCGTTTATCGGCAGGTGTTAGGCAATGCCTACGTCATGGAGAGCGAGCGGCTTGCCGTCCCCGAATCTCAATTTAAGCGTGGGGAACTCAGTGTTCGTGAGTTTGTCCGTGCTGTGGCAAAGTCAGACCTCTACTGCTCTCGCTTTTTTACAAGCTGCGCGCGCTACCGTGCCATTGAGCTAAACTTCCGTCACCTTTTGGGTCGCCCTCCGCTAGATCTTGAAGAAATGCGCGGACACAGCACCACGCTCGACACCCAAGGGTTTGAGGCTGACATTGATAGCTATATCGACAGCGACGAGTACCAAAACACCTTTGGGGAAAATTTTGTCCCCTATATTCGGGGCTACAAAACTGAAGCCTGCCAAAGCATGGTGCAGTTTACCCACACGTTTCAGTTGGTGCGCGGCGCATCCAGCAGCAGCCTAAAAGGGAATCTCGCTGGCAAATCTCCTCGCTTAAACAGCTTGGTGATTCAATCTACGCCTACTGCCGTTATTTCTCCCTCTGGCGATGGTGCAACATTCCGCGATCCCGCAGGCAGCGCTCGTACTCGTTTGGGCGTTGGGTCTGGCGATCAGGGCAAGGTCTACCGTATTGAAGTGACGGGCTACCGCGCTAAAGTTGTCAACAATATTTCTAAGTTTCGCACCGCCAATAAGGTTTATATGGTGCCCTACGATAAGCTTTCCGAAGAGTATCAGCGCATTCATCGTCAAGGTGGCGTTATCGCCAGCATTACAGCCATCTAAGTGCGACAGCTTAATCTTTGCAACCTTTAGGAGATAACGTTAATGGCATCTTCCACAAGTCTGGAACTATGGCCGACTAGCGGCCTCGATGAAGTCCAAACGGTGATTCGAGCCGTCTATAAGCAGGTGCTTGGCAACCCTCACGTTATGGATAGTGAGCGCTTGGTGACGCTAGAGTCTCAACTGTGCGATCGCTCCATCAGCGTCCGAGAATTTGTGCGCGGCGTGGCGAAATCTGCGTTTTATAGCGCGCGCTACTTTGAATCTTGTGCCCCCTACCGCTTTGTAGAACTCAACTTTCTGCATTTGTTGGGTAGAGCGCCCCAAGACCAACGAGAAGTATCTGAGCATATCGTGCGCTGTGTTGCAGAAGGCTACGACGCTGAGATTGATTCCTACATTGACAGCAGCGAATACCAAGACGCGTTTGGCGAAAATGTAGTGCCCTACAATCGCGGTAAAAACAGCGAAGGGAACGCGAAGCAGGTCGGCTACAACCGCATCTTTGCCTTAGATCGCGGCCCCGCCCAAGTGGACAGCGCAGTGGGCGCTTCTCAGCTTGTGTATGCAGTGGCAACCAATAGCGCCACGGCGATTAAAGCCTCATCTGCCTCGGTGATTGGTTCTGGAACCGAAAAGCGATTCAAAATTGTGGTGTCTGGCTCTAAATTTGACAGCCCCCGTCGCGTTAGCGCCACGGAGTACATTGTCTCTGCCAGCAAGATGACACCTCAAATTCAGCGCATTAATCGCACCTCTGGCAAGATCGTCAGCATTACTGAGATTTCCTAGCAGCGTCAGCAGGGGTGGGGCAATACTCACCTCTGCTTTTTAAATCTTCCTTTTTTAAAATCAAAATCTTAACGAAAGAGGCATCATCATGGCACTTTGGATTGACACAGAATCAACTGAACTACGCCCCAACGCGACCGAAGATGATTTACAGGCGGTTATTCGCGCTGTCTATCGCCAAGTTTTAGGGAATGCCCACGTTCTTGAAAGCCAGCGGCTGACCAGTGCAGAGTCTCAGCTCCGTAATGGCGATATCAGCGTTCGTGAGTTTGTCCGCGCTGTGGCTCAGTCTGATTTATACCGCTCACTCTTTTTTGAAACGTCTTCGCCCTATCGCTTTATTGAACTTAATTTTAAGCATTTGCTAGGCCGCGCCCCTCAAGATCAGGCTGAAATTGCAGAGCATGTGCAGCGCTACAACGCTGAAGGCTATGATGCCGAAATCAATTCCTATATTGATAGCGACGA
>JAGVDA010000206.1 GCA_020058975.1 Thermosynechococcus sp. WC_1
AGACTTTAAGACGCAGACTGTTTCTCGGCAGTAATCACAGGTTGCTTTAAATTGCCCCAATCGACTTAAGACGGTAAGTCAGTCTTGATAATTCTTGACGGAATCAGACAATCAGAGTATGACTGCATAAGAGAGGTTTAGGGTTGTGTCGCCTTGATTTTAGCGAACGAGCTGAACGAGATCGTGCATTATTCTGGGAAATAGATGCTGGGAAAAATATTAGATTTGAGTTCAGGGCGTCGAGAAGAATTTAAAAATCAGGGCTACAGTATCTATAGAAGATTATTCTCTATAGAAGAAATAAATTCTTTGCGGGAAAATATTCAGTTTTTTGACAGAAAAGAGAACGTTTTTGGATGTGACCAAAATAGGCTGCATTACCATACTAAATTTTTAAGTCGCAGTCAAAAAATTCGAGAATTAATCGCTCAACCTAAAGTTATAGATTTTATTTCAAACATTATTGGCCCTGACATCTGGGTGCGATGGGATCAGGCTATTTCTAAAGCGCCTGGGGCAAGCATGATGCCCTGGCATCAAGATAATCGCTATACGCAACTTAAACATGCTTACTATCAGGTTTGGATTCCGCTCACTACAGTAACCGCTGATAACGGTGCGCTGTGGGTTCAGCCAGGTCAATACTTTATGGATCAAAAAATTTTCCCTCACAAATATGTTGACAGCTTTTTTGCTTGTGAGCGTGAAATTGAACCGCCGATACTTATTGAGGCAGAACCAGGAGATGTTGTCATCTTTTCATCCTTTTTACTGCATTGCACTGCTCCCAATATTACCGATCAGTCTCGTTGGGCTTATGTTTTAGAATGTTTGCCACTGGAATGCTTTGACCCACTGGTTGAACCACCCTACTTTGTCATGGCGCGTGAGGGGAAACCACATCCAGAGTTTGTTCAGTTCTATGCTCAGCGTCTTAACCCGATTCACTTTTTGAAGTATCGTTGGTTTAAGCTCAAAAATATTTGGTACTGTTCTCTAAGACCTTTTGTTAAACGGATTTTCAATATCAAGTCTGAATGACTGCACAGCTTTAGGGCGATCGCCGTGACCCATTCCGCAGAGATTCCAGAAGACCTACAGCAGGAGCTAGAGGCGTTAAGACATGAAAATGCGCTTCTGATGGGGCTAATGACGGGGGGCTATGCCTACTTTTTGCGACAGCTCATGGTGGGGCACCAAAATGGACTCAGTGCAGCAGATTGCGAACAGGCAATTGTAGATGCCCTAAAGCGCGTACTTTCGACACAAGAGCGATTTGGCTGCGAATATTTGACAGAAATTGAGGATGTAATGTCAAAAATGACCCAAACCACTGCCCTCGCGCCATTTATTCAGCAAGCCCAAGCAGCTCGAACAAATCACGATTAACAGCCGTAAACACAAACGCCACAATTGCCGCAGCGACTATTTTTCATGAACCTTTGGACAGGCTGGAGCCGTGGCGGCTGTAATACATTGCCCCACTAAACAAGGCTGATGATAGGCGGCTTCGGTTTCGAGTGGCGGAGGGGTTTGACCAAATACCATTTCGCAGCTCAAGTCTTCAAAATTAGGGATCATAGTGAGCGGAATGCCAAAATCTTGAGTAAAAAAGGTTTGGGTAGGCAGCTTACACATGTTGATACACATGCCCACACAGCCGCTTTGCTCTAGATATCGGCACTTTTTAATGTACACTTCGCTACGTTGTAGTCTAGATTGACCGTTTTGATCGACCACTTCAATTTCACGAACTTCGCAAGGACCCACCAGCCACTCAAACAGCATGGTGGCAAACCATGCATTTAACTCACAGACTAACTTTGTGGGCGAAAAAAATGTCCGAATTATTTTTAAGATGGGTGCCGGAACCAGTGATTTCAGCACAACAGATACCAGATTCTGCTGCTGCACTGCATTACGACCCTGCATAATTTGCTGCGACAGATCGACAAACCCGTCATAGCCAGATTGCGTGGTGCCTTTGCCCAGGGCGATCGCCATTTTGCGTGAAAACAGCCAGATAAACAGCCGATCAAAGAGGTTGTCGTTGTAGCTTTGGGTCACGCGAGTCTCCCTAGAATGCAGTAAGAGAAAGCGTCTTAGACTCACAGAGCAGAGCGCTTTAATAGATTCTCTTTCCGCTGACTATCTTAACGCTAACGCTGCATCTTACCTGAGCTTCATATTCAGATAAAACCCCGCTAGAGCTTACTCTAACGGGGTTTTGAAATTGATCACAGACCATTATTAATCGCTCAACGTTGCGCTTGCAAATGCATCTGCCGCATCAAAGCCAGGGGTACGTTGCGTGTAGTCAGTCGCTTCGCCTGTAAAGGTTTGAGCAATGTTGTCGAAAGACTCTGAGCGCCAGTTGCGCGCATGAATGGGCTTAGATTGCTCGCCTCGAAAATAGGCTTGAGTTCCTAAAATGGCTGCTGCTGCCCAGCCGCATAAAACTATCAAACTTAATAGGGTCATCATGATCGTTATTCCTTAATACTGAATCAATTTAGATTATTAATGTCTTAGTCTTAAACGTTTTCAATGGCTTAGCTGACGGTCAAAGCTATGCCAAGAATGGTGGCGACAAACGCAGCCGCTACAGCACCCTGAATCAGGTATCGACGCTGCTGCTCGACGGAAGGGGATTCAGCAAAGTAGAGGGTTGGCTCAACTGCAAAGTTGTTTAAGATTCCATGCTCGTCTTGGGTAGTACGCATTGATGTCCTCGTTCTGCGGGTTGCAGGGTTTGTAAACTTCTATGAACTTAATGTAACAATTGTGTAAACTTTTGTCAAGCATGGTTGACAGAATCTCTAAGGCCACCAGTAAATATGTCCTTAGGCGAAATCCTGTGCCTTCAGATGTGTTGTGGTCTAGGCTTGAATGCGTTGCGCTACGCCTTCAGAATTGATAGAGACAATAGCTTTAGGTGTCGTAGATAGGCGTAGTAATGACCAGAAACTCAGGAAAGCCGTACTCTCGACTGAATCGATCTATCGTTATTACGCCGGAGGACTGCGCCCGTCTGCGATCGCACTTCCTTCAGATCCCGCTGCCTGTCGCGGATGAAGCATGGCGATCGGGCATTCTCCACGGAGACTGTCTTGCCCTTGCGCCCTTGCTGCCGCAACGGTGTGTAGATCTGCTGATTTTAGACCCGCCCTACAATCTCACCAAAAACTTTAATGGACGGCGGTTTAACCGTCAGTCTGTGCAAGATTATGCCGATTGGCTAGATGGAGTGCTGCGAGTCCTCAAACCGCTGCTTAAAAACACCGCCACGGTTTATATTTGCGGCGACTGGTTTTCGTCTGCCTCTATCTTTATGGCAGCCTCCGAACACCTGATTGTGCGCAATCGCATTACTTGGGAACGCGAAAAAGGTCGCGGTGCAAAAGCCAACTGGAAAAACGCCAGCGAAGATATTTGGTTTTGTACCGTTTCAGATCGTTACACCTTTAATACAGAGGCCGTCAAACAGCGACGACGTGTTTTAGCGCCGTACCGAGACGCCCAGGGACAGCCTCGTGACTGGGAAACGACCGAGCAGGGCAGCTTCCGCGATACCTATCCTTCTAATCTTTGGACAGACATCACCATTCCATTTTGGTCTATGCCAGAAAACACAATTCACCCTACCCAAAAGAGTGAAAAGCTTTTGGCAAAGCTGCTGTTAGCCAGCTCTAATGCTGAAGATTTAGTGCTAGATCCCTTTCTCGGCAGCGGTACGACGGTGGTTGCGGCAAAAAAATTAGGTCGTCGCTACTTGGGTATTGATTTAGAGCAAGACTACTGTCTTTTAGCAGCACGTCGCCTAGAATTGGCGGAGTCTGAATCCTGTATCCAGGGATGGGTCGATGGTGTGTTTTGGGAGCGCAATACCTTTGCCCAGCAGCACATCAAAAAGAATCATTAAGAAAGAAAAGAACGTCCAGGTTTTGTAGGGGCAGGTTTTACCGATAAATCTAGGTTTCCCCAATGCAGCATCAGCTAAACCTGCCCTTGCGAACGGGGAGTTGCTGCTATAGCGGCGCGACCGGAATTGCCAACTCTAGCTTTTTGACCAGTTCTAGCAGTTCTTGAGGATTAAACGGTTTTGTAAGGTATGCTGTGCAGCCCGCCATTCGGGCGCGGACGCGATCGATAATGCCTTCTCGCCCTGTGAGCATCACAATCGGCACGCGGCGCAGCGCCTCTACTTGACGCGCTAATCGACAGAGTTCGTAACCGTCAATTCCGGGCATCTCGATGTCCATTAAAATAACGATGGGCTGATGGGTCAATAACGGCACCATCGCCTGGGTGGGGTCAAACAGAGACAGCACATCGTAGCCTGAAGACTCTAACGACAGTTTGACAAACTGCTGAATGGTAGGGCTATCGTCCACGCAGGCTATCACAGGGCGCTTTTGGGTTGATATGATCCGGTGGGGCCTTATCTCCATTCCACCATTTTGAAGGATTGGCTTCAGGAAAGTGGCTAGCTCCAGCACATCCATAGAGCATTGATGCGCAATTTCATAAAGCGTCAGATTTTTTTCGACGAGGGTAATAATTTCCTGGAGCTGTTGACAAGATGCACTCTCGCTCCAGACGGTTTGGAGGCAATTGTCGTGATTGAGAATGGCGGGTCTTTGAAAGGGTGAACTCAGGTCGGTTCTTAAGTTTGTCCAGCGTGTAACGTTATCGCGGATGGGCAGCACTAACTGCCGAAAAGGAACAGACAGCAGCAGCGGATCTAGGCCAATACTAGACTCATACTTGAGCGTGCCTTGAGGAATCGCTAGAAACTGGGTTAACGCCTCCTGGGTGAGCGTTGCTAAAACTTGACGAACCCAGTTGAGGGACAACTGCTGCGATCGCCAGTATTGATACACCATCTGATAGTCTGAGGGCGCATCAATATTAAGACAGGGTTCTAGACCTGTCGTTTCACGACTAAATAAGTAGGCCAACCGTTCGCGCTGCCCCACTAGACTGGTGGCATAGTGAACTTGACCGCCGCCAAAATAAACGCCCCATTCTACTGAAGGATCGTTGGGGTCAGTAATACTCAGACATCCCGAGCGTTCTTCTGTGACAAACTTATGGAGTGCCTTTGCTGGAGAAATTTGAGGGGGTTGGGGTGTTTGCCCTGACTGGGCGTTGGGGCTGTAGGTCATAGTTCATTTCGTCAGCGTGTTGAGACAAAAATCATAAGAAAGGGGTCTATGTTCATATAGGCGGCGGCATCTTGGCAATAGATGCCGCTTTATGCTCTCCCGCAGACTCTTTCCATTAGGATGGACACCTTAGAGCGCAAAACTGAACTGTAAAAATACGTAATTTAGATTAAGCCAGCTTATTTCTGACTTTTATTGACTCAGCAATGGATTTTACTGACCCTCAATCAATCGACAAAGCATCACCGTTTCAAGGTTCCAAGGCCATCGCTCCTATCCATCCAAACGAAACGACCTCATGGCAAGGCGCAGTAACGCTTTCCTATGATCGCTCTGGGGATAAAACGCGGTTAGCAAACGTTTGGCATCAGGCACCCCTCAAGGTGCAAAGGCCACTGTATCCAGAAGATCAGGGCATTTGCCACACCATTCTGATTCATACAGCCGGAGGTATGGTGGGGGGCGATCGCCTCCTCTACAACCTCACTCTTGCGCCCTATGCCCATGCAGTGATTACAACCGCTGCGGCAAGTAAGATCTACTGCGCTCAGGGCAAAACAACAGAGCAGGTCATCGAGATTGACATTGCAGAATATGCCTATTTAGAGTGGCTACCGCAAGAGACAATTTTGTTCAACCAGGCGCAGTTTAAGCAGACCCTGAAGGTGAATTTGGGTCAACATGCCGCTTGGCTGGGGTGGGATATCTATCGGTTTGGGCGGACTGCGCGCGGAGAACGGTTTGAAGAAGGAGAATGGCGATCGCACACAGAAGTTTGGCGAGAGGGCGTGCCGCTTTGGATTGACCGTCAGTGGCTGCCTGCGGGTTTGCCCATGATCGATCATCCCCATGGACTCAACCAGTGCCCTGTGGTGGGCACCTTGGCCTGGATTGGGCAGGACGTAGACCGTGATTTTGTGCAGC
>JAGVDA010000332.1 GCA_020058975.1 Thermosynechococcus sp. WC_1
CCGTCTGGTACTTGAGCATTGAAAGTAATGATGATGAGCAAGGGCTAAAGATTGCACCTGGCGCACCAACGATTAGCCAGCGTCTTGACTTGATTTCTAAACTTAGAGCCGCAGGGCACGAAGTGATTGTGGGTGTAAACCCATGTACTCCTGAGTGGTTGCCACGGCCTAAAGAATTGCTGAGTGCGATCGCCGCTAATGGTGCATCTGGGATTTGGGTTGAGCGGCTGCACCTGAACTATAAGCAAATCGCCAATATCAGTGAAGTTGGTATGGCTGCATTGACCCCAGATTTGATTGACAGGATCAAAAAAAAGACATCCCACCCGATAGATATTGAATTTACGGATCGGGTAAACGATATTGCTCATGAACTCGGTTTGGCGACCTACACTATAAATCAGCATGAGCAAACCGACTTCTTTGAGCCTTTTGCTCGTCTCTACCCGAAGCGTCTACCTACAAGTCAAGAATTTATCAATCATTGCCATAAAGGGCTAAAAAAATACGATTTTGTCACCTTTGAGTTTTTTTGGAAGTGGCTAAGCCCAGCGCTCCCAGCAGGACGGCACGATGTCGGAGGATACGTCAAGGCAAAATCAACTCAGGTTATTAAAGGAATTGAGGCTGAATGGTCAAATCGCCAGACCTTTCTAGAGCTAATGGCTTTTATCTGGTGTGAAAGTAGGCTAAAAATCTCTCCAGCGCAGCTTTTTGCCTTTGCCTTTGCAATAACACCTGAGGGGCAATACTATCTCGATGATGTTGGTTTGCCTATGCTAATGTTTTTTCCTGATGGCGTAGATAAAAAATACTGTGTTATTGGAGATTGATTATGGCTGCTAGTAATGCTTTAAAAGATAAAGGAAGCGGCGCTGTAAGTGCAGGTCGCGCTATAGGAGGAAGTGGAGCCAAAGTCACGGGAGGGCGAGCTTTCTCAGGTGCCTTTGTCGGGGATAAGCCACTATTTACAAAAGGGATGACTGGATTTAGTGCCCCACTTACTGGCAGTAAAGCAAGAAGCGGCAACAGTCGAAAGACCTCTACAGGGGCGACTCGCGCTAAGGCTAAGACCGCTGGCTTGTCAACAGCAAGTCGTGGAGGTCTCGCACTCAAAAATGCCAATGCTAACAGCCTAGGGAATCGTGCTAGAGCGGTAGGCAGCGCAATGGTTAAGGCAGACAAGGCTGCACGACCAATTGCTTACGCCGCAGCAAAACGGTTGGGAGCCGCAGCAAAACGCGCAGACAAGTTTGCCCGCCCAATCGCGACCAAGGCGGCAAGAAAAGGCGCTAGTGCTTTGGCTAAGAAGTTGGGGCTTTAATTTATTGCCCAAGATGGGCGAAATGTTATTACTCGCTAAAAATAACCTATGAAACCGTGGGAATATAATCCCAAAATCGACATCACTATCAAGCGTCATCAAGCATTCAGCCATTACCGAGGACTAGGGCCACAACGTTCATTGGTTGTGGCCTTTTCCCTCTATAAAGGGGAACCTCAAAACGGCGCTAAGGTAGCCCCAAAGTATTTCAGGAAGTGGAGTTCAGACAGTAGCTGGGTTTCTCGTGCTGAGTCTTGGGACAAACACCTGCAAGAGCAGGCCTTCAGGCAAGAGGAAAACAGTGCTGCTGCCACCCTACAAAAATCCCTCAAAGACCTGGACTCCCAAATCTCCAAACTTGGGCAGATTCAGCTCGGCTTAGCGACCCGTGCCGCGTCCATCGCCACTAAAGAACTGACACTATGGGAGGCTGAGTTTAGGGACACAAAAGCCCCAACGCCAGAACCACGCTACGAAGTGGAGGACGGACGTAAACCAAGATACCAGGATGCGATCGCCATCCTAAAAGCAATCCCAATGCTCCGAGCCGATGGACAGGAAGCTTGGGCAAAAGCCCTACAGATGGATAAGCTGCTTGACGATATGGAAGCTCAGGCGATCGCAGGCGAAGGCTTACCCGATGGCATTGAGTGGACGCGCGTAGTGGAGGGGGTGCCATTAAATGAGGATGAAGACGAAGACGATGAATAGCGCACCAAAATCCCTCAACCGATCGCCACAGAGCCTGAAACAGCGAGTAAGAACGTTTCAGTGCTTGCCGCATCAGCTTAAATTTCTTGCGGACACAACGACGCGCTCAATTTCACTCGTGGCTGGCTATGGGGCTGGCAAAACTAAAAGCTTGCTGCTAAAGACGATCGACCTTGCGGCGCTTAATGCAGGTTACAAAGGGGGCTTGTTTGCCCCTACAAATGAACTTGCCTACAATATTTTAATTCCCGAATTAAATGAAATCTTAGAGCAAATGGAGATTCCGTATAAATTGCGGTTATCTCCACAACCCTGCTACACACTGTATTTTAAGCATGGTTCAACTATTCTTTATGTCCGCTCATTTGAAAATTATCAGCGGATTATCGGGCTAAACCTGGCCTTTGCTGGGGTTGACGAAATTGATACAGTTAAATCTCATATCGCGCGAATTGCTTGGAAAAAGCTTAGGGCACGGTGTCGGTCTGGACCTGTAAATCAAATTTACACAACCTCAACGCCTGAGGGGTTCAAATTTCTCTATGAATACTTTGACAAAGATGTTCGGGAGGCAAAGCAAAAAGGCAAAACGTTAGCGCGGCGGTTAATCCGAGCCAAAACAACGGATAATCCGTTTCTAAAGCAAGACTATATTGAGGATCTTTATGAAAACTACCCAGAGCAGTTAGTTGAGGCGTACGTCAACGGCAGGTTTGTAAACCTCACTAGTGGGCGGGTCTACTACTCCTACGACCGCAAAGAAAACCGTAGCGATCGCGTAGCCAAAGATGAAGATGCCCTGCACATTGGGGCTGACTTTAACGTAGGCAGGATGGCGGCAACGGTGCATGTGATGGAAGGCGATCGCTCTGATTGCGTGGGCGAATTCAGCGGCCTCTTTGACACACCCGACCTAATCCGCGCAATTCAAAACCGTTACCCAGTGCAGTGCAATGCTGGGCGAGTGTATCTTTATCCAGACCCTAGCGGGAAGGCAAGGGAAGCTGTCAACGCAAGCCTTAGCGACCATATCCTGCTCAGACAAGCAGGCTTCGCGGTCTATGCTCCAACCTCCTTTATCCCGATAAAGGATCGTGTGGCCTCTCTAAATGCGCGGTTCTGCAATGCTGCCGGAACCCGTCTAACTTTCGTTAATGACAGAGAGGCTCCTCGTATCGCCGAAGCTCTGGAGCAACAGGTCTATGATTCTAACGAGATGCCTGATAAATCCAGCGGACATGATGACATTAGCGATTCGTTTGGCTATTTCAACCACTACCATTTTCCGATTGCCTCAATGACCGGATTCTCTACAACCCGTGCCAGATATGCGTAACGATAACCCCCCAATTGATAAGCCAGAGCTGCCCAGCCTTGAATCAGCGCAGTACACCGCGCTTAAGCCCACTTGGGAGTTTTTAACTGACATGTATGGCGGTTCCCGTCGCTGGTATCAGCCCCTGTTAGGCATCACTGACCAGGACAAAGCCAAAGCATATCTACCGCCTGAAGCTGCGGAAGACAAACAGGTTGATTGGCCTAGTCGTGTGGGGCGATCGCCTTTCCCTTCTCGCTATACCCAAGCCATCAACGGCTTTGCAAACTTACTTACAGGCTTTGCCACAAAAGACTTGCACCCTAGTATTGAACCCTACCTAGAGACCTTTGACCGCACAAACTCAATTGAAGTTTTCGCCAAAAAAGCTGACCAGCTTGCTATGAGCTTAGGGCTGTGTTGGCTTGGGGCTGAGTACCCGCCCAAGCCGCCAGAAGAGAAAAAAGTAGTTAGTCGTGCTGCTGAGAAGGCGCTCAAGAATCGTGCTTGGGCTTGCATTTATCATCCACTCAACGTGATTAATTGG
Source organism: Thermosynechococcus sp. WC_1 (assembly GCA_020058975.1). Classification (GTDB taxonomy): domain Bacteria; phylum Cyanobacteriota; class Cyanobacteriia; order Thermosynechococcales; family Thermosynechococcaceae; genus JAAURS01. The sequence goes on from JAGVDA010000332.1 coordinate 3,898, forward strand.
CGCGCTGAAGATGGGCAGCTTAAATGGGTTGTCATCAAACGAATGGAGTCTACGCCTAAAGATTTTGGGGTTGAGTCAACCACCATCTATCGGCTATGTCGCCCTGGCGAATGGGTTGATTATGTGGTCAAGCGCAATGGCGAGAAAGGGGAGTGGGCATCTGAAGAGGTAAAAACAGGCCGCTACTCTAATGGCACTTTACCCATCGTGCCCTACGTTTCGTCAGGTGATTTAGACCAAATCTGCCCAGACCTTTACGAGGTGGCAGCGCTCAACCTATCCATCTACAAACAGGTGAGTGATTACTATGCCTGCATTCATTCTTGTAACCGAGCGGTTCCGGTACGGATCGGGTTGATTCAGCCTGGACAGCGTGAGGCACCGCCCCCTTTGATAATTGGCAACACGACAGGGATGGACTTGCCATTAGGCGGCGCGTTTACTTTTGCCGAACCATCGGGGTCTGCATTGGGCGCTACGAGACAGGCGATCGCAGATGCAAATTTTGAGATAGACAAACAGACCCTTCAGTACCTAGGGCAAGGGAAGCAAGGCAACACCACAGCGACCGAAGCTGCGATGAGTGCCAAGCAAACACAGGGCACCATTGAGGGACTAGCAGAAGCAAAAGAGTCGGCGTTCCAGACCCTATTCAAGTATTGGGCACAGTACACCGACGCGACGGTAGAAGAGGCTGGCGAGATTGAAGTCAATGATGACATGCTCTCACCACCGACCACGCCGGAACAGGTGGCGATGATTTATGGGGCTGGGCTACTCTCGAAAGAAGGCGCGGTCAAAAAGCTC
>JAGVDA010000064.1 GCA_020058975.1 Thermosynechococcus sp. WC_1
CAGCTTTTTGAAAACCGAGCCAAAGGGCAAACCTCCGCTGCCATTCGCAAGCTGATGGGGCTACAACCGAGAACTGCTCGGATTGTGCGGGATGGTCAGGAAATGGAGGTGGCGATCGCCGCCGTTCAAATCAACGACATCATTCAAGTGCGTCCCGGTGAGAAAATTCCGGTAGATGGGGAAGTAGTGGATGGCTCCTCAACGGTGGATGAAGCAATGGTGACGGGCGAAAGTATCGCGGTCAAAAAGCAGCTTGGTGATGAAGTGATTGGAGCCACTCTCAACAAAACGGGCAGCTTTAAGTTTCGCGCAACACGGATTGGCAAAGATACGTTTCTCGCTCAAATCGTCAAGCTGGTGCAGCAGGCGCAAGGGTCTAAAGCCCCGATCCAACGCTTAGCCGATCAGGTGACGGGTTGGTTTGTGCCTGTGGTGATTGCGGTGGCGATCGCCACGTTCATTCTTTGGTACAACTTTATGGGCAATATCACCCTGGCGTTGATTACCACGGTTGGTGTGCTGATTATTGCCTGTCCCTGTGCGTTAGGCTTAGCAACTCCCACCTCTATTCTTGTGGGGACGGGGAAGGGTGCTGAAAACGGCATTCTAATTAAAGGGGCGGACAGTCTGGAACTGGCGCACCAGATTAAAACGATTATTCTCGACAAAACGGGGACGCTGACCCAAGGCAAGCCCACAGTCACGGATTTTGTGAGCATCAGCGGCATGGACGCTAGCGATGAGCTTAAGCTGCTCCAGCTTGCGGCTTCTGTTGAGCGCAATTCTGAGCATCCCTTAGCTGAAGCGGTGGTGCAGTATGCCAAATCTCAAGAACAGGAATTGCTGGAGGTGCAGGGGTTTGAGGCGATCGCAGGGAGTGGCGTTCAGGGCGTTGTAGTGAACCGCAAAGTCCAAATTGGGACTCAGCGCTGGCTCACAGAACTGGGTGTTGACACTCAGATGCTGGCAAGCCACGGAGACAGACTAGAAGCCTTGGGCAAAACCGTAGTCTGGGTTTTAGTGGATGGAGCGGTGCAAGGCATCATGGGTATTTCCGATGCCCTGAAACCATCTTCTGTGAGCGCCGTTCGCACACTGCAAAAGTTGGGGCTAGAAGTTGTGATGCTGACAGGTGATAATCGCTCTACCGCAGAGGCAATCGCCCGCGAAGTCGGCATCAAGCGCATCTTTGCCGAAGTTCGTCCCGATCAAAAAGTGGCTCAGGTGCAGGCGATTCAGTCCGAGGGCAAAGTCGTTGCGATGGTGGGCGATGGCATCAATGATGCCCCTGCGCTAGCTCAAGCCGATGTGGGGATTGCCATTGGAACGGGGACGGATGTGGCGATAGCCGCCAGTGACATCACCCTTATTTCTGGAGATTTGCAGGGCATCGTCACCGCCATTGAGCTTTCCCGCGCCACCATGCAAAACATTCGGCAAAATCTGTTTTTTGCCTTTATCTATAATGCTGCCGGAATCCCGATCGCAGCAGGCATTTTGTTTCCGTTTTTTGGCTGGCTGCTTAGCCCTATCATTGCAGGCGGGGCAATGGCTCTCAGCTCGTTCTCAGTCGTTACCAACGCTTTACGACTGCGGAACTTTCAACCTAAAGCGCTGATTCGGTAAAGCTTCTATGAAAAAGAGAATCGCAACGCTCAAGAAAGTGACCTTTTGGAGTGCATTAGCAGGCTTTGGGTTTCTACTGGGAGCAATCTCAGGCGTCATGGCTGCTGAGAAAAACATGCAGCAGACCACAACTCAATTTCAACCCGTTGCACAGCCCATTGAAAATAAGGTGGCGGTGACGCTGGTTGGACTGGGGCTAATCGGAGCCGAACTGTGGTGGTTTTTACTGAGTAAAACCAAGTCTCGCCAAGCCAGCACTCAAGGGGGAGTACAAGAAGTCACCATTACGGTGGATGGTGGCTATGAACCGAACCAGATTGTGGTGCAGGCAGGGCAACCCGTGCGGCTAAACTTTTACCGAAAAGACCCCAGCAGTTGCCTGGAGGAAGTTCGACTGCCTGAGTTCCACATTGCCCAACAGCTTAAATTGAACCAAACTACACCTATCGAATTTACGCCTGATAAACCTGGTAAGTATGAATTCGCCTGCGGGATGAATATGTTTCGAGGCTGCATTGAAGTGCAGGCAACGAAAGTTACAGACAGGGCAAACCCATTGGCTCAGTCATGGGGACTATAATTTAGTTTGTTCATTAGATCTTGTTTTGACCTTTGACACAAACTAATTTACAGTCCCCTAAGGACGTTTCAAGCAGATTGTCTCCTCGGCCACCCCACGGTAAACGCTCCATTCAGTTCGACAAAAGGCCGCACCTGTTCACATCGAGACAGCTATATTGCAATCCGTCCCAGTAGAAATCATCTACAAGTCCAAAAATTTCACCTAACCCATCCCACTGCTCACACTCCAGCTACCCCACCACAAAGCTCCAGCAGCGCCACCAAAGCCCCCGCCCCTGGTCACAATGCCGCATATTCCCCAACATTCCCAGATTCGGGAACAGCCCCCTACCCTAAACCCCCCCCGCAACCTCCTCCGCAACCCACTCCGGCACAACGATCGCCATAAGCCCCAGCAACTTCGCTACCACAACCCGATCCGCCGCCAATATCCGCGCCCAAGCCTCGCTACCAAACCCGATCGCCGTCGCCGCC
>JAGVDA010000240.1 GCA_020058975.1 Thermosynechococcus sp. WC_1
CAGTATTTTTGCTCACTGCCATCCTAAATGATTTATCAGCCTGGATCTGCTTAAACGTGACGCTCTGGGCAGCGTCACTCCGTAAATACCGATCTATTACACTCCCCAATCAAGTTGTAAAAGCCGTACTCTAACTTTGATGTAAAAACGATAGGATGAACGACAAATAGAGCTTTAGGTACTAGCGTGAGTTCTTGGCGCGATCGAATCAATCAGTTTAGTGGACGTACTCGGTACGTGGTCTGCCGCGTATTTTTACACCTCGCAGGCGATCAGGTAGCGCCATTGCTGGGCGTTTTGAACCAGGCTGCACTCACCGCAGACGAAGCCGAGGGCGATATGCAGGCGCTGGGCGAAGAACTGGTGACGGTTTGCCAGACGCTGCTTCAGTCAGAGGTTTACTGGCGGTCTGCCGCGAATGAAGGCGATGCCTTTTGGGATGAGGGCGAAGCGGGCAACTTCGTGAACGAGCTATTTACCGACTCTGCCCAGCGTTATCTCAGTCAGCCCGATCTGGGCGCTGCCGCAAGTCAAACCACCGACCCTTTAGTGGTACCCATTACCCGAAACATTATTGTGATGCTCACCGTCGCCTATGAAGGAGAAGTGCCCGAACTAGAAGCCGACCTGTCTAATATGGACGATCTGAAGACGGGCTTCAAAGCCTTGGTAAATTTGCACTATCAAAACTCTCTTCGCGCGGTACAGATCCATTTTTCGCCTGCCCAATTAGGGGATGAACTCACATCGGATCAAATCTTGGTTAATTTCCCTGAATTAATCCCTCTTTAGATCGTGGGCTGTGCCCATTGCGCTCTATTACAGTCTTTAAGCATAGGTATTGTTTGCCCCATGAAACCCGTTATGTTGAAAGGTTTTTTCACAGTTTTCTCTTCTTTTAAGCCCCGTCAGTTTGTAACCTTGGGCTTGGTGTTGCTGCTGAGCTGGACAACGATCTCCTGCGGTGGCGGCTCCCAATCTGATAAAGCGTCTCAGGGGAATGCAAACCCAACGCAAGTCTCTACATCTGCTAAGTCTGATGGGGCAAAGAGTGCTACAAAAATTGCTGATGGTAAGTACGACGTTCAGCAGGCCACCTATAACGATGGGAGTGGTGAATATACGCTCTTTTTGCTAAATACACCTCCCAATACATCTGCTACCTTTCGGACTACTGCCCTTCAGATGGCGCAGCTCACGCCTGAAGAAGTTACGGCAGCGCAAAAGCCTTACCTACAGGTGAAAGATGGGCAAGCTGCTCTGCATATTCCTCAAGACTTTAAGCTCGAGTATGTCCATAACGTCGTGGAGCAAACTCAAAATCCACAGACAGGGCAGGTAGAACCGCGCGTGGTGCGCCAAGAATCTAACTTTTGGAGTCCTTTTGCTGGGGCGATCGCAGGTCAGGTCGTCGGACAAGTGGTCGGCAACATGCTGTTTAGACCCCAGTACTACATGCCGCCGATGTATCAGCAGGGCGGTGGCCTATTTGGTCATGGGGGGTATGGCAACTCTTACAGTCAGGCTTCATCTTCTTATCGGGAGCGCTACAACCAAGCACCCCCTGTGGAGCGCAACCGTACTGTCTACCGATCTACCCAGCGCTCAACCAACGGCTTTGGCAGTTCTAGCTCCCGCGTTAGCCCTAGCAATTCGTTGAATCAGCGTTCGACGGGGAGGGGGTTTGGCTCAAGTAGTCTTAACTCGTCTGGGTCGTCAAGCGGCAGCACTTATCGGCGATCGCCATCTTCTGGCTTTGGCAGCGGTCGCTCTTCTGGCAGCCGTTCCTTTGGTGGTCGCCGCCGCTAGTTGACTTGTCCACACAGCCCTTTTACATCTCAATCCCAGTACAACAGCAGACCGAAAGGCGATCGCTTTTAGTCATGAAGATGCAGTCTAAACTTCTAGATACTATCGCGCTCTTACAAGACTTGCCTCGCGATCGCTTTACGCTGACGGAGATTGAAAGCGTTAATACATTGGGCTTACCCAGCGGGCTTGTGGGAACAATTGTGCATATTTATGACGAGGCTAACCCACCACAATATTTGATTAATTTTGCTGACTCACAAGGGTGTGAATATGCAATGGTCACGCTTCAAGAATCTGAATTTTTGGTTCTCCAATATGATTTAGTGGTAGCCTAATATTTGATATTATCTGATAGTTCTTATCCACTCAGATACAATTTGCTTGTATTGCTTTGGGGTCAACCCCAAGGCATTCTATATAGCGGATTTCAGCTTTATGAGGTACACCTACAATGACTAAAAGGTTTGTTCAGAAAGGATTGTAAGATTTTTGACGTGCATCATAGAGATGCAATCTGCTGTAATGAGATAACTGATGGAAAACCAAGTCTTATCATGTGTAAGTAGAAGTAGAAGCCCCGCTCAGTTAACTTTTGTGTTTATTGATCAAAAGTTTGAATTCTAATGCCACTTAGCAACAACGACAAACTGATCTTACAAGTCTTCGTTTCAAGAGCGGAACTGCTTTTCAGCACAAACCTTCTCAAAGATGGATACCCAAAAATAAGCTTAGTGTTGATGGAAGACTACGTTTTAAG
>JAGVDA010000374.1 GCA_020058975.1 Thermosynechococcus sp. WC_1
CGCTGCATAAGGCTGGTTAGAAGCTTGCAAACTCTGGAGTAGGGCGCTAAGTCCCACACCGACGAGGATGCTCCCCACCAGTCCTGAAGCGAGGCCAAAATAGACCCAAACCCTAAGCTGAGGCTGCTGTGCTTTTTGGATGAGGGCTAAGACAATGCCGACCACTAGGGCAGCTTCTACACCCTCCCGTAGGGTAATTACAAAGGTAGGAAGGGCTGCGCTAATGTCCACGGTTCTTTCTCACGATCGGGTTTGATCTAAAACTTCCTTCATTCCTTCAATGGTACCTAACACTGATCGCGGATCCAAAAACAGTACCTTGCTGCTCTCGCTTTGCCCAATCGCAGTGCCCATGTCTAAATAATTTTGCGCCAGCAAAAACTGAAGGGCAGCATAGGCTTGAGCGTCCGCTTCTAGGGTGGTGCTTAAAAGCTGCATCGACTCGGCGATCGCCTGGGCACGCAAGAGCCGCGACTGCCGATCGGCCTCTGCTCGTAGCAATACAGACTGCTGCTGTGCTTCAGCATCTAAAATCACCGCCTGCTTTTTGGCCTCTGCTGCTAAGACCTGAGCATCTGCATTGCCCCGTGCGGAGTTTACGGCTGCCTCGCGATCGCCCTCCGAGGTCAAAATAGAGGCTCGTTTGCGCCGCTCGGCAGACATTTGCAGTTCCATCGAGTCTTGAACCGCCTTAGAGGGCGTAATGTCTCGAATTTCGACCCGCGTTACCTTTACACCCCAGGGGTCAGTGGCAGTGTCTAGCTCCTCTAGCAAAATGTCGCTGATTTGGCTACGCGCGGTAAAGGTTTGGTCAAGCTGAAGCTTACCAATCTCGCCACGAATTTGGGTTTGCACCAAATTCACCATGGCAAACTCTAGGTTTTGAACCTTGTAGTACGCTCGTTCCATATCAATAATTTGCCAGTAGACCACCGCATCTACCGTAATGCTGACGTTATCTGCTGTAATGCAAGACTGAGGCGCAATATCCAGCACCTTCAGTCGTAGCGTGTCTTGAAAAACGATGCGGTCTAACCCTGGCACAATGACATTTAAGCCCGGATCCAAACGTTTCTTAAAGCTGCCCACCCGCTCCACTAGCGCAGAATTTCCTTGATTCACAATCCGTACAGAAGACGCTAACCCCGCGCCACTTAGCCCTAAAATCAGCAGCAGTAAAAACTGTCCCATTACCGTCTATCCTCAACGTCAACACTTCACCAGTCTGGCATCACCACCAGCGTTGTCCCTTCACGACCCACCACCATTACTTTGATGTTAGGCGCAATCGCGACCGTCGGGTCTGCACAGGTTGCAGCCCAAGGGCTACCCTCGTATAGTACCCGTCCCTTTTCTCCAGGGGCGATCGCCGTTAAAGTCGTGGCCTCTTGAGAATCTTGTAAAATTTTGGGCATCTTGCGCGGGACGAAGCGGCGCACTGCAAAAATGCTCATCAAAGACAGACCCATCCAAAGAATGACCTGCCAGCCAAACAGATTGGGAATCAATAGCGAGAAAAATCCGGTCGCAATAGCGCTCAGCCCCATCACCATTTCTACAAAAGCGGTCGGAAAAATCAGCTCTAGCACACATAGCACTAGACCTATCCCAATCCAGAATCCTGTCACGGCAATCATAGATATGTTTGACTGATGGCTGATTTTGACCTTCCACCCTCAATCATAGGCGCGCACTGTCGTAATATCGCTGAATGTTACACAACCAAATCCAAAATCCGAAACCTAGCAATTTGTTTAATCTCTGCTAGTGCTTGTGTCATTTCTACGTTAGATGAGTGCTGCAAACGACACTCAAACGACGCTAAAATGCTGGCCTTTGTATGGTTTTTGACTGCCACAATAAATGGAATCCCAAACCGCGCTTTGTATTGCTGATTGAGCAATTGAAACTGCTCAAATTCCTCAGCGCTCAGCCGATCTAACCCCACACCCGCCTGCTCCTTCACCGATGCCTCCGCCATTTTGACCCTTGCGCCTAAATCAGGGTGAGCCTGGATCAGCGCCAATTTTTCGCTAGCAGACATTGCATCAACACAGTTAGCCATTGCCCTATGCAGGCCATCCACATCGGCAAACGGTCGCCCAAGCCAAGCCTGAAGGGCAATATTGGGCGTTGCTTCAAAGACATCACCTAGTGCAGCAACAAAGTCAACTTGAGGCATTTGGTTGAGTGTGGCAATTTCATAAACCATCGGTTAACTTCCTCGATAGGTGCTGTAAGCCCAAGGCGAAGTCAGCAGGGGCACATGATAGTGAACCGAAGCATCTGCAATGCCGAACTGAATAGGCACCTGATCTAAAAAAGGAAACTCTGAAGAGAGATTTGCTTTCGCTGCAAAGTAGGAGCCAACGGCAAATACAAGTTCATACACCCCTGATTGAAACTCATCGTCCATTAGCAATGGCGCATCCGTTCGTCCATCGCTATTGGTAGAGACTGTTTTCAGTAGAATTCTCTGTACAGGTGCCTTTTTGATCGCCCATAATTCCACGGTCATGTGAGCTGCGGGTTGTCCAAAGGCTGTATCTAAAACGTGTGTGGTGAGCTTACCTGTCATACCGTTAATGTTGTGTAGGGTTTATTCCAGCCACGATGAATCTTTGCAAGCTCCGTCATACCTTGTAGGATAGGTTCGCTAATGTGACGGGGAAATTCTGCTGGCAGTTGCTCAGTAACCTGTATGGCAACATCACTGGCTTGTTCAAACATTTCAGTCAAAATTTGCTCAGCTTTCTTCTGAGGGAAATTAATGGCTTTAGTCGTCGATAGAAAGTGTCTAGGCTGAATTTTAGCCCAAAGGTAATGGTTTTTGCTTGTCCCGCGCAAGGACATCGCCATCTTAGCCTTCTGTCTAGGAATTGTATTAGATTGCATCAGAGGATACACAGACATCACGTCATAGAGTGGCGTTAAGCGATAGCTGCCGCCTGGCTCAAGATAAATGCTGAAGTTTTTTGCATGACCATCCGTTGCCGCTAATAACCAGAACAAAATTTGGCTGCGAAAAAACGTTTCCCTGTCTACCTCTGAATTGTTTGACCCCAACAATATCTGCATGATTTCAGCCATCCCTGGACCTCCATCTGATTGATATTTCAAGTTTGGGGAGACTCCGAGTGCCTGACACATGTCTTCTTGAGGGAGTCTCATCAACCACGTTCCGTCTTTAGACCAACGTCGATCAAATCGCTCGACGACTAATGCTTTTACATCCTCAAACTGCTGAATTTGGGCATTAGCCGTTGGCAAGCCAAATGCAGTTGCAATTTTTAGACATAACCATTCGTTTTCGCAACTGTCTTTTAAATCAATACCGTTATGGTCAATAAAACCAATGGGGAGTTTGAATATATGGCTGGTGGGTGTTGCACCCGTTGGACGGCACCATTTTCCTTGATGCCACAGTAAAGCTGTTTTTTCCTGGGCACCTGCAATAGAGATCCGAAAGTCGTCGGCCTCTTCGGTCATGCCTAGTGGAACCGTTCTATAGCCTTTAAGGAGTTTGGCAATTTCCTGACTCGAGAGGATTTGAGCGGTCGTTACATCTACCGGACACGGCAGTGTTTCTTCTTGACAAAGTTGAATCGCACCTACGCAGTCAGAGCCAATGGCGGTTAATAGATCAAAGGGCTGGTTTGTGGGCGTCTGGAATCTGATCTGTATCTTGGCGCGGATTTGTTGATTATCAGGGAGTAAGTTGTCAAAGAAATTGTAGACTTGATTGCCTTCATAGGCGGCATACTTTAGCGGTAAAGATCTAGATATAGGACGGGCACCTGGCATTTCTAGCCACGCCCTAGCATACTGGAAATCCATTGCGCCACTGGGCAGCTTGCGAAGGTGTCCAACCAAGCGACCATTCATCAATACATTGAGCGTTGTAATTCGCCTCGTCTTTACCACTCCTGATCCCATCCCGTCGTGGTGTTATTGGGTTCTTTTTTTGATACCAGCTGTAACTCTAAGTCCAACGCAGAGAGTAATCGAAAAAATGTTTCTAACTTCGTACTTTCTGGCCTCCGCTCAAAGGCAGACACCGTCTTTTGAGGAAGCCCGACCTGCTCGCCAAGGTCTGTCTGACTGAGCTTCTTTCTACTGCGATAATCTCTTGCAAACTCAGCCAATTCTTTTGAGGAGTGAATGATCATACAAGACTAGCTTTAGGTGCCGTAAGTTATAAAGTCAATTTTAGGTGCCGTAAGTTATAAAGTCAATTTTAGGTGCCGTAAGTTATAAGGCAAGAAGTGACAGGTGTTTCACAATTCATGCTAATTTTTGAGCATAATGAACGACCAAACTTCTCAATCGTCATCGGTGCAGCTCCACGAAGCAGTGCAGCGCTGGATCTGGGCGCAGGGTTGGGATAAACTGCGACCCATTCAAGAACAGGCGATCGCCCCCATTCTCTCGGGCAAGACCGACCTGATTATCTCCGCTGCCACTGCTGGCGGCAAAACCGAAGCTGCGTTTCTCCCTATTTTTTCGAGGCTTTTGCAAGAGCCAGCCCCAGGCATTCGAGTGCTGGGCATTAGCCCCCTCAAAGCGCTCATTAACGACCAGCATCGGCGGCTGTCAGAGATTGGCGATCGCCTCAACATCCTCGTCACGCCCTGGCATGGAGACATTGCCTCCAGCAAAAAACAAAAGGTGCTCAAAAACCCCGAAGGGATTGTGCTGATCACGCCGGAATCTTTAGAAGCGCTGTTAACGCTGCGGGGTTCTGTGTTGCCCACAATGCTGGCAAATTTGCACTACATCACCATTGACGAAATGCACTGCTTTATTGGCAGTGAGCGGGGCAGACAGCTCCAGTCTTTAATGCATCGGCTAGACATTGCCCTAGATCGCTCTATTCCGCGAATTGGCCTCAGCGCCACGTTGGGGGATATGTCCTTAGCTGCGCAGTTTTTGCGTCCAGGTCAATCAGAAGCCGTGCAGTTGATTGCGCCTTCTAGCAGTGGCGGTGAACTCAAAATCCAGGTGCGCGGCTATCGCAAAACTCTAGCAGACTGGGAAACCTTACAAACGGGCGCAACGGATGCCTCCCGTGATGAACTCGAAATTAGCCAGCATTTGTTTAATCACCTGCGCGGCACCCGCAATCTGATTTTTATGAACGGTCGCGGCAGTGTCGAAAAGTATGCAGACCTGCTGCGTCGCCACTGCGAACAAGCGCAAGTCCCCAATGAGTTTTGGCCTCACC
>JAGVDA010000148.1 GCA_020058975.1 Thermosynechococcus sp. WC_1
CAGCGGTCATTTCCATGAGGTCAGTATCAAATTCTCCAGGGCCTGCGACTAAGTTAGGGTGGTGAATCATCGCGCGCACAACGCGTTCCATCGAAAGGTTATCGCCTGAGGCAAGCTGGGCAAATAAAGTCGCCATTTGACCGATCTGCATTAAGTAGGTAGGTACGCCGCAGTCGTCATGGGCACCAATGAATTCCGCCGCAGGCATTTTGAGCATGTCTGCCACTTTCGCCAAAATCATCTGCTGAAGGGGGTGCTGCGGCTGCATGTAGGTTTGCAAAGGCCAGCGCTGAAGTTGACAGACTGCTAACATTCCGGCGTGTTTGCCAGAGCAGTTGTACTGGAGCGGGCTATTTCCGCCGTCAGGAATTGGGCACTGAAGCATGGTGAGATCTACATCGGCATGCCACAAAATATTAAAAACCTGGCGCACCTGCTCCATGGTTCCTTTGTGAGAGCTGCACATAATAGCAAGGTCGCGATCGCTCAAGCCATAGCGCTCCATTACGCCACTCGTCGTCACAACCAAAGCCTGAAATGGCTTTAGTGATGATCGAATAAAACTGGCTGTCTCAGCACTCCCTGCAACAGAAAGCACTCGACCCCGCTCATCGCAGACTACCGCATGAGTTTCGTGAACCGACTCTACAATGCCTTCTCGCAGAAGGCGAATCTCAAGTGCTGTAGCATGGTTACGTTTTCCCACCGCCATGGAGCTGACCTTATCCTATAAATTGGGCAAACAATGAATGGAGCAAACAATGAATGGGGCAAAGACCCGTAAATGTATCTCTTTTTAACGCCTAAAAGCCAACTTTAGCAGAAGCGCCAAAGGCTTTGACCCACGATGCACAAAAGTCCTAAAACCCCAAAGCTGTACCTCAGTCGCTGGAGGGTAGGTCGAACTTGGTAGGTGCTAATTAATCGATCTTGAGTCAGTTCAGCCTGGGGCTTAGTCCAAGATTGACCATCGTACCATCCAGTCTCTTCGTAATCGACGGTTTCGCAGTACAGCCGCTGGTCAACATAAGTCCAGCCTAAATACAGCCTCAGCAAAATAAGGCTGACCAGAAAAATTGCCCCGCCATTAGCAGCCAGAAAAAAGCGCCCAAAGGCTTCGATTGGCTCAAAACTTGAGGCCGCGATGGGACCAGAAATAAAGCAGCTCATGCCCCATAACAGACCAAAACGAACCAAAAACGTCCTAAAGTCTGCACTAGACCACCCAAAAAACCAAGATTCTTTTAGGCTTTTATACTCGTTAATGGGGCGCTGGTCGGCAGGGACGGGACAGATTGAGACAGGCGCAGACATAGCATCCAGAAGTGAACGAAGGAGATTGACAAACAGCATCAGTCTTGAAGCGACAGTCTGTCGGACTACTGCTGTTTCTCCTTTTTAGTCTATAGCAATCCTCAAAAGAGCAATTGTCAAAAGATGATCTGAATCTTCCCTATTCTCATGCCGTAACTAAAGCATCTGAGGGCTTCAGGAATAAAAGCGCACTGTAGAGCTGAAAAGCTGGATCCCAATCACTTTCTTCTCGACGAAATAAATCAATGTGAGCAGTTAGCTTAGACAGCAGTTCAGGATGCTCAAGGGCGGTTTCTGCAAAGGACTCAAAGTCTGAATGGAGAGGTTGCTGAGATAAATTCTGGGACAGAAGTCCAGAAAGCTGTCTCCAGTTTGCCCAAGCGGTGTTGTGTTTAAGAGGCTGATCTAAGGCTGGTTGCGGAGTCAGATTAACCCCACGGTTAAATTGATAGACGGCATCAGAAAAGCGCAAAATGCAGTTTTGTTTTGGCAGATGCAGGTCGCAGAAGTTGGCGTAGTCCTGAGTTTTCTCTTTACGCAAGAGCTTTCCGCGTGCGTCACGGTCTAGCACTTCTTCAAAAATTGGGATTTGCCCCTCAATTCTTGCGGCAACGTCTGACCAAGCAAACTGAATGGATTGCTGTTCTTGAGCGGTATCTGCCGACTGGACAGACACTTGTGCTTTCTCTTCAACGGACTCGAAGTACAGTACCGGATAGACCGTTACAGCTTTTATTTTAGAAAGGGATAGCCAAAATACCGGAATCCCTTTATTTTTGAGCTGCTGACCAAAAAACTCGAGTTCCCCAACTACACCAACACGGTATAGGCGAATCCCTTTGCTGGGTAGCAGCATCCGAGCTGAGTAGGGATCTAGATTCATAATTTTGGCGATCGCCTGGGCTGCTTCTGCTTTCTGCTCTGGAAGAATGGGTGCGAAGACGAGTACGCCAATTTCAGTTTTGATGGGGTCTGCGATCGCCTCGGCAATGGCTTCTTGACGCAATTGGGTTTTCTGCATCTTGAGTCTTTCTAGACCCTGACGTGCGGCGAGGGTCAGCTTTGGATTTTCGGCCTGACGCAAAAGATTGCGATAGGTTGATTCAGCCTGGTCTTCTTTTTGGGTTGTTTCCCAAAGTTTTGCCCAATAGAGTTGAGTCCAGACATTTTGCTGGTCTAGGGTGTCGAGGAGTCGCACAACCTCGGCATGATTCTCGGCTTGAAGTGCCGCTTCAATAAGTGCTGCTTCATTGGGGTCTAGCACGCACGATTTCTCCTATGTTGGTCAATAACTGGGTTAGTCAATACTCGTTTTAGACTTTGCTTCAATGTGGTGGGCTAGAATTGCGACTGCCGCCATAGATGCCGTCACAGCTCGCAATACGCGACGACCTAACGAGACAGGCAAAAAGCCTTGGGCGATCGCCATCGTCTGTTCTGCACTCGTCCATCCACCTTCTGGCCCTACCATCATTAAGATGCCCACTTCTGAGGGCACATTGACTAAAGCCTGCCCTAGATTGATGCCTTCTGTATCGGTAACGCAGATGAGGCGCTGTTGCAGGGCAAAATGCTCTGTGTGTGCCAACGTCAACGCTTGCTCAAAGGAGATGGGGGCAAAAATTTCTGGCACAATCTGCCGACAGGATTGCTCTGCTGCTTCGGTGGCAATTCGTCGCCATCGCTCTAATTTGCTATCGCTAGGATTCATAATGGTGCGCGCCGTCAGCAGGGGAATAAGTACGGCAATGCCCATTTCTGTGGTCGCCCGTACCACGTCATCAAAGCCTTGGCCTTTGGTTAATGCAGCAAAAAGGGTAATGGACTGCGCTAATTCTGTCTGAATCGAAACCGGCTCTAAACACTGCGCGGTAGGTTCGCAAAGATGGAGTTGGGCAAGCCACCACGTTTGATTACAGATGGCAATGAAGCGATCACCCCCCTTGAGCCGCAGTACCCGCATTAAATAGTGCTGTTGTTCTGGCGTGAGGGTTATGTCACTGCCGATACACTGAGAAGACTCAATGACTAATCGCTGAAGGTGAGCCATGCATATATCCCATCACAACTGACTCATGACAACTGCATGAGCGCCCTGAGTGGCTCAGATTGCCCCGCCTTACAAGTCCAAGCATCCTGCATCAAGGAAGTAGCAGCGGCAATGTCTGTGCTGTAGCAGTCTAGAGGGTGAGGCGGCTCTAGAAGCAGCGCATTAAGATTGTCATCTTTAGCTTTGACTAAATGTACAACCCAAGGCAAAAAGTCTAAAATTTCATCGGGCATCAGCGTTAGCTCAAAGTGCCAGCGCAAATTCTGCCCTCGCACGGCTTGTCCACGCTTCGCAGCAGCCAGCAGTCCAGCCCCTTTGTTGACTGAAATACGGAGAATAAAAGGCCGCTCTGGGAAAAATGCGTCTGGCGCTGAATAGGCATATACGCACACGTAGTTAAGCTGTTTGCGAGTATCGACCCAGGAGGCCAGAGAAAGCTTACCCACATAGGAATGTTCGTGGGTTACGTTAACAGGCACGCCCATTTGCCCTGAAAACAATGTGTAGAACTCGCCCCTCAACTGAGAAATAATGCGGATTGCCTCTGGGGTCATCGTTACTAAATCCCTTACAAACAGATCGATGATGGTAGCGCTAAATTCTTTAAAGACACGAAAAAATGTATGAGTGGAACAAACTGCCACTCATACATTTCTCTGGATCACAACAAAATTTGCCAATCTCAAAGACAAACGCTGTCGACTCTATCGCCTTGAAGGGTAGGGGATGTCCTAGACCCTACTGCCGACTCAGCTGCTAGATTAGGTGCTAGACCGTCTACGACGCTGCTTGCGTTTTGCGATCGCCTTGCGCTTGCGCTTTTCGATAGGTGTTTCAAAGTGGCGATGTTTTTTCATATCTGGGAAAATGCCAGCCTTGGACACTTCTCGCTTAAAGCGTCGCAGTGTTGACTCAATCCCTTCGCTCTCGCCTGGAATTACCTGGGTCATTCCTTCTCCTTTTTCAATCAGTAATGAGGTTACAAACTATAGCGGCAGCAGCAGGCAAGGAAAAACTTAAAAGTGCCCTTAGACCTGAAGTTCAAGATCTCGATTTATAGATTTATCAATGCATAATGCCGAGTAAATCGACGCTTATTGATAGGATCGCAAAAAATCTCTAGCTTATATTTTAGCATATCAGACTCAACCTTGACCCAAGCGCAATGCTGGATGGTATGTACCACGGTCAGTACAGCTTCGATGCGTTGACCATAGTGCAGATTTTTGGCGTGGCTGCTCTATAGAGATCGCGAGGGAACCCACAGTAAGCCTAACCCCATTGCGGCAAACCCAGCGGCGGCAGTGGCCTTCAGTAGATGAATCGGCAAAACCTGAGCAAAGCCTTCCCCAATCAATACGCCCAAAAAGCTTGCAAAAATGAGGGCGCAGGCCGAGCCAAAGAAAATGGCGCGAGGATGTTGACACTGACCGCTGAGGGTAATGGCAGCCAACTGGCTCTTATCTCCCAGTTCTGCGATAAACACCATCAAAAAGCTTACGCCTAAAAGTTTCCAGTCCATTTTGTGTGCCTCATTTTCAATCTAGATGAACCACATCCCACAGCAGCAGTACCGCAATCAGCAGCATTCCAATCCCTGTGGCGGTTTGAAGCGTATCCGCTGAAAGTCGTCGTGCCAGCCATCGCCCTACCAAAACGCCCAGTAAGCTAGTGGAAATTAGAGCTGCTGCCGCCCCCGCAAAGACCACCCACGGAGACTGAGATTCTGCCGCCATTAGTAGGGTTGCAAGCTGAGTTTTATCGCCTATTTCTGCCAGAAAAATGGTGATAAACGCGGTCAACAATTCCCGCAACATACCAGCGTTAGGTTTGCTAGGATCCGAGGCTGGCTGGACTAGCACGATTGGCTCTGCTGATTCAGCAGTCACTTCAGCGGCGGTTAAGGGTTCCAGCACAGGCGCTCCGTAGAGTTTTCATATTTATTTCATTATTATGACGGCACTTTGAGGTTTTCGCTGCTGATCTTCAGCAAGGTTCTATGTAGACTTCAAACCTTACAATAAAAAATAGCGGCGATCGCCGTGCTTTAAGCACTACAGAGACATCAAGCATGGGATCTCATCTGCGATTTATTTTGGCGTCTGCTTCACCTGCCCGTCGTCAGCTCCTCAGAACCATCGGCATTGAGGCTGAGGTACAGCCCAGTCGCTTTGATGAAGAGACGATTCAGACGGCTAACCCCATTGATTTGGTGCAAAAGCTAGCCTTCGAGAAAGCGCGTCTTGTTGCACAACAGCATTCCTCTGCGCTTGTTTTGGGCTGTGATTCGGTGATGACCCTAGACGGTGAGATTTTTGGTAAGCCAGATAGTCGCGCAGAGGCGATCGCCCGATGGCGGCAGATGCGCGGGCGCACGGGTGAGTTATATACAGGCCATGCTTTGTTTGACCTGTACCAAAACCGCAATATTGTGCGCTACCAAAAAACCTTGGTTGAATTTGCGTTGGTGAGCGAACATCAAATAGAAGCCTATGTTGATACCCAGGAGCCGCTAAACTGTGCCGGATGTTTTGCTCTAGACGGCAAAGGGGGGCTATTTGTTGAGCAAATTCACGGGTGTCACAGTAACGTGATTGGGCTAAGTCTGCCCTTGCTGCGGCAAATGTTAGCCGACTTAAGCTATGACGTGACGGATTTTTGGAGTCCTTAGCAAACTAATGCTTGACGACTAAAGGGGTGCCCACTGCCACCAGGGAAAACAGCTCTTCTACGTCTTTTTCAAACATGCGAACGCAGCCGTGAGATGCAGCTGTACCAATGCTGTTAACGCTATTGGTTCCGTGGAAACCAGCCCAGTTTTTACCGTCTTTATGAAAGCCCAGCCAGCGGCGACCTAAAGGGTTATCGCGATCGCCTCCCGAAATGACTTCCCCTGTGAAAGGATTAATCCAAACGGGGTCGCGATACATGGTTTCAATCTTAAAAGTGCCCGTTGGCGTTTCCCATCCTGCACGACCCACAGCAACCGGATACGTTTTAAAGGCTGCTCCGGCTCGAAACAACGTGACTTTGCGTTCAGAAAGGTCAAGTTCTAGACGCAGTGGCGCAACCAAAGGCGGCAGGTAGGCGCTAACGCCCGATAACCCTGGAAAACGTGTGGGTGGCTCTAGTTCAAAAGCCTGCCCAACGCTGGGGAGTGACAGAACAGATGCTGCAAGGACGAATCCTAAACTTTTAAGAGCTTTGTGATACATGTACCCAAGACCGCTTTTATCTAAAAACTACAACACTCTAAAAACTATCCTAGTCGATCAATCTTGTTTGATCTGTTAAAAAACTTAGGACTTTTTGCAGGAATTTGGTCATTTATCTGAGAATAGTGGCTCTAACGTGAGCCAATGCTCGTAGAGATCGGGGCGGCGATCGCGTGTTCTTTGAATCTGCTGCGCTTTTCGCCAGCGCTCAATTTCGCCATGATTTCCTGACTTTAGAATCTCTGGCACTTCCCAGCCACGGAAATTGGCAGGGCGGGTGTATTGGGGGTAGTCCAGCAACCCCGCCTCAAAGCTCTCGAACTTGAGAGAATCTTCTTTGGCAACGGTACCAGGTAGTAGCCGTAATACCCCGTTGAGTAGCGCCAGCGCCGGAATTTCTCCACAGGTCAGCACAAAGTCGCCCAGAGAAACCTCTCGCGTCACTAAGTGATCCACCACGCGTTCATCTACCCCTTCATAGTGACCACAGAGTAAAACAAGCTGTTCCTGATGTTGAGATAAGTCTTGAAACAGCGCCTGATTCATGGGTTGCCCTTGAGGGGTCAAAAAGATGACCTCTCGTTTGGGTAGAACCGGCAAAGACTCGATCGCCGCAAAAATAGGTTCGGGCTTCATGAGCATCCCCACGCCGCCCCCATAGGTTTCATCATCTACCCGATGGTGTTTATCGGTGGTGAAGTCTCGTGGGTTGGTGAGGTGAACTTCTGCAATGCCTTTGCTGAGGGCTTTGCCAATGAGTCCAGACCCAAGGGGTGACTCAAAAAAATCAGGGAACAAAGTGACAATATCAAACCGCACGGTAAATTTTAGTCCCTGTAGTGGGGGAAACGCTTCGGTTTATAGCCTAGCCCTAATATGCTGCTGGGTTACGGCTGTTGTAGGCAAAAGAACCCACAATCATGGAGCCAATGCCTGCATCCGTAAAGATTTCTAAAAGAAGCGCGTGGGGTACACGACCGTCAATAACGTGAGCCGCACGAACGCCCTGAGCCAGCGATCGCACACAACAACCCACCTTCGGTATCATCCCCCCCGACACCACGCCGGACTTTACGAGTTCACGCGCCTGGGTGATGTCCATCTGGGGAATGAGCGTAGAGGGGTCATGGAAATCTTCCATAATTCCAGGGGTATCCGTGAGCAAAATTAGCTTTTCAGCCCCTAGGGCAGCAGCAATTTCTCCCGCAACCGTATCGGCATTAATGTTATAAGCCTGACCCGTTTCATCAGTAGCAACGGTTGACACCACAGGGATGTAGCCATTGTCTGCCAGAGTTGCAATCAGGTCTTCATTGATGCTGGTCACTTCCCCCACAAAGCCGATGTCTTCAGACCCTTCGGGACGCGCCAAAATTAAATTTGCATCTTTGCCACAAACCCCTACCGCAGAGCCACCCGCCTGGTTAATTAAAGACACCAGCTCTTTATTGACCCGACCCACTAGAACCATCTCTACAACGTCCATCGTGTCGGCATCGGTCACGCGCAGACCATTGATAAACTGCGGCTCAATGCCCAACTTACCCAGCCAGTGGTTAATTTCTGGCCCACCACCATGCACCACCACAGGGCGAATACCTACGCAGGCCATAAACACAATATCGCTAATCACCTGGGCTTTGAGGGCGCTGTCTTTCATTGCGGCTCCCCCATACTTTACAACGATGGTTTTGCCGACGAATGCCTGAATGTAGGGCAGTGCCTCACTCAGAACCTGAACGCGATCGTTATTATTGAGATTGTTGGGCATGGATGGAGATGGGGTTTGGCGGGAGTATTGCGATCATTATCCTATATCGGGACTGCTTGGCTCGAATTTTACTTGTCGGTATAGATCGGCGATCGCAATTTCTACGCCCACCGACTCAAGTTTTAACCGATCATCCAGCGCATATTCTGACAGTACCCATTGACCTGCTTCACTTCGCCGAAATACCTCCACAACTGGCTGTTCGACTTGCACCAGGACGTACTCTTGCAGTGCCGTAAACTTACGGTAGTGAGCAAATTTAATACCACGATCAATAGCCTCGGTGGAAGGCGATAGTATCTCAATAATCAAACACGGAAACTGGACAAATCTGGGGTCTTGATCGCGTTCATCACAGGTGACAACGACATCTGGATAAAAGAATTTTCGTCCCAGCTCTACTTGAACTTTGACATCTACCATGTAGACTTCGCACGGCCGATCTATTAAGGCATCGTCTAAAAGCTTTGAAACATTAAGGGAAATTCGGTTATGGTTGCGAGTCGCCCCCGACATTGCGACGACTTCACCATCCCAATACTCGTAGCGATCTTCTTGAGTAGGTTCCCAGATGAGATATTCCTCAGCGGTCATCATAATTCGGTCGGATAGCGCAACCATAGGTCAATAAAGCATAGAAGGCTCTTCTCTAGGATAGCGGAGAGTTTGCGTTGTC
>JAGVDA010000351.1 GCA_020058975.1 Thermosynechococcus sp. WC_1
CTCAAATCCAGAGTTCCCCTTTCCAATAATGAGAACTTTTTGATTTGTGAAGTCTTCTGGGTTAATCGAGACATCTGTATAGTTTTCGGCCAGTTCAATACCAGGGATCTCAGGAAGGTAAGCCTTTGATAAGCCTGTAGCAATAATGACGCGAGATGATGTATAAAGATTTCCTTGACTGTCAGTCACAGTAAATTCTTTATCTTTTAAGATTTTATCAACCTTACAGTTGTATTTAATATTGAGATCAAAATGATTTGAAAAATCATTAAAATACTCAACTAGTCTATCTGTATAAGGGAAATAATCCTTGCTATAGTTAGTAAAACGCATCTCCTGACTATCACTCAAAAGTGAATTCCAGTCCCACCTTAGGTTGATTTCTGGATCGTCATATCCTGTATATCTCTTGTTAACTGAAATTAGTTTTTTGTGCCGAGGAAATTTTTTAAAGAATGTTCCTGAACTTTCTCCTGCCTCCAAGATGATATATTTACGACCCATGCTTCCTAGAAAGTACCCTAGCTGAAGACCTGCAGGGCCTGCGCCAATAATCAAGTAGTCATAATTTTCAGAAACGTTTTCTTGAGTAGAAATCCTATCAGGATCTGAATAGTTCAAAAATTCATATGTTAACTCAGAAAAAATTGAAAATATATGTTTAACTAGAGCAATATATTCTTCTTTAGTCTTGTCGTCTAGATTTATATCTTCAATTGTTTTCCTTGCTGCAGGTGAACAATAAGTGTGGCCAGTATCAACGATCAGATGGCTCGACCCAAAATAGCGATATTCGGACTGAAGATGCAACTGGAGTTCTTTTACAACTGCAGAAGATACAGATAGAAAAACATTTCCAGTCGTTTCTGTCGCCTCAATTATCACTAGTTTTTCAATGGGGCTTGCTCGGGATACTAACTTATATAGCTCGTTAATAACGTAACGAGAAACACTCGTTTTTTCGCTCCATAAAAATCTTAGTGTATTTGTGAATGGTTCAGATGGATTTAATCCAAGCTTCTCTAGGTCTTCTAGAAACCATATCCAGTGATGATCATCTTCGTAGGTATGTTTATTAATAATTTTTTGAATTGGGTCGTCGGTTGGCTCATCTCGGAATACTGATCGATTTAACTCCCCAAAACTCATTACAAAGGGTGCTGCACAGGGTGCAAAAGCTAGCCGCTGCATAGGGCTAATGCTTTGATCGCGCAAATAATCAAAGAAAGGGAGCTGAGAAAACTCATGCTTCTTCTGTTCTATATATGCAAGTATTTCTTTCACAAGATTTCCCCTCGAACCTTTACTGAAATGCAATGCTAAGTCTGTGCGTACACATTGTGAAGTATCATTACATAAATCAAGAGAAAGTGGTGCAAAATCGTAAAATTTTCTTGAGAATTCAATGATGAAAATTATTTTTCTAGAGAAAAATTGCTTTTTTAACCTAAGCTACTATTTAGAAGTCAACGAATATTTTTAGCTTTATTCTTAAGCCCCTAGATCACTTTTGCCCTACGACAATGAACTCTAGTAGCTTTAACCCAACGTTAAAGTTATGATTTATGACTTTGAGAGCTTAATGCATCATGGCTACTTGGCAGTGTGTAAAAAATTGCGGCGCGTGTTGCCAGCTTGACCCAGGCGATCGCCCTGACCTGCCCGAGTACCTGGCACCAGAAGAGCTTGCACTCTATCTCAGCCTGATTGGCGAGGACGGCTGGTGCATTCATTTCGACCAAAACGCCCGTGAGTGCCAGATCTATGATGACCGCCCGAGCTTTTGCTGCGTGCGCCCAGATACCTTCTCGCGCATGTTTGGCATAGAACCCGAAGAACTTAATGACTTTGCTATCGAATGCTGCCGAGAACAGATTGAAGGCGTGTACGGCGATCGCAGCTTAGAGAGCATCCGTTTTGAGCAGGCGATCGGCCTAACGCTTTAGCCAAAACTGCCTAATAGGATACAGTTTCAGAGTTTGTCTACCGCTAGTGTGGACATATCTGTGTTTTGAGAACCAGAACTGAGTAAGTTGCTTATCATCCCGTCGTCACCCTAAGGGTTAGCCTGCAAAAGTGGATTTATGAATCCATAACCCAGTGACTAACAGCAAAAATTATTTTGTCTTCCATTGATTCAAGGGAAGTTTGTTAATGGCTGTACTAACCCACCAGACTACTTTTCCAGTTACCTACTCCACCTTGGCTTGTGAGGCACTAAGACGTCAGATTTTGCCACTGTTTGGCATTGGCCCGGTGGTGCAGTGTCATTTCTGGAATCGCGGTTTGAGCGATGTGTACTTAGTCGAAACCTTGACAACACGATACGTTCTGCGAATTTCGCATACCCATTGGCGCACCAAATCTGAAACTGAGTTTGAATTAGAGCTGCTGAACTACCTCAAGCGCTGTGGGGTTGCCGTCTCTGCGCCGCTTTACACCCTAGATGGGGGGTTATCAGTTGAAATTCGCGCACCAGAAGGCTTTCGTTATGCAGCGCTGTTTCCCTACGCGCCGGGTCGGGTTCCTGTCGGTGATTTGAGCATTCAGCAGGCTCATAAGCTTGGAGAAGCCGTTGTACACCTTCATCAAACAGCTTCAGAATTTCATAGTGCTGCCCGCCGTCAGCCGCTATCGCTGGAGTATTTGCTAGATGAATCTTTCGGGGTGATTGAACCCTATCTGCGCTTTCAGTCTGAAGACTTAGCCTACCTCAAAAGCTTAATTGACCAAATTAAAAATCGCCTCTGCAACCTTCCGCAACAGGCTCCCTACTGGACGATTTGTTGGGGCGACCCCCACAGCGGCAACGTTCACTTTACAGCCGACAATCAGCTCACGCTGTTTGACTTTGACCAGTGTGGCTACGGCTGGCGGGCGTTTGAAATGGCAAAATTTTTACAGGTTTCAATTCGCACAGGCATTGCCCGTAAGGTTCGAGATGCCTTTTTTCAGGGCTACCAAATGCAGCAGCCGCTAACGCCAGAAGAATTTGAGTCGCTTCAGCCCTTTACCCAAGCTGCACACCTATGGAACTGGCGGATTTCCCTAGAGCACTCAAAAATTCATAGTTCTAGCCGCCTGGATGAATACTTTTTTACAAGCCGTCTTCAGCAGCTCAAGATGCTGCAAACGCCTGAGTGGCAATTGTTTTAACCAAGACCGTAATTCAGTGGTAATTTAGATGAGATTATTAGGGTGTGGCAGTGTCGCCAGTCTTCCTAACGCCCATCTTCTCCGGTTTCTCTGAATTAAGCCCTTTGAAAACCTTTGTTGCCATTGATTTTGAGACTGCCAATCGGAGCCGAACAAGCGCCTGCTCTATTGGCATCATTCGCGTTGAGAATGACCAGATTGTTAAGAAGGCACACTACCTCATTCGGCCTGTAGAGCCAGAATTTGAATTTACCTACATCCACGGCATTTGCTGGAAAGACGTTGCCACAGAACCCAGCTTTGGGGAACTGTGGCCCAAGATGTTGAGGCTTTTCGAGGGGGCTGAGGCGATCGCCGCCCATAATGCTTCCTTTGACAAAGGCGTGTTGTATGCCTGCTGTGATAATTACGGCATTGAAAGGCCATCTCACCCATTTTTATGCACCGTCCAGCTTGCCCGTAAAACCTGGCAGCTTCACCCCACCAAGCTCCCCAACGTGTGTGACTACCTCAACATTCCTCTTGTGCATCACCAGGCACTTTCCGATGCTGAAGCCTGCGCCCGAATTGTGATTGCGGCGCAGACAGGCACGGCTTAATGGGGCGATAACGCATCAGAAGGCCACAACCTACGGCGAAAAGCTCAAGTTGTGAGGACAGCAGAGCGAGTGGCAGTACAATAGAGACATAAAACAGCCGAATACCGCACAAACTCTATGGCTATCAAAAAGGGTGACTTGGTTCGCCTCCTGCGCGAAAAGTTTGAGAACAGCATTGAGGCTCAGGCCAGCGATCGCCGTCTGCCCCCCTATGTCTTTGACGGCACCGGAGAGGTCGTGGAGCTTTCCGGCAACTATGCCCAAATTAAATTCTTGGTGCCCACCTCCACTGTCTGGCTGGCGGTAGAACAGCTTGAAGCTGCGAAATAGGTAAAGAGCTGTATCTACTCAATCCGTCGTTCTGAGGTGATTGCAATGATGACCACAGCCACTTCTCACTGCTCACAATCTGCGCGCGTTTCCATTATTGGTGCAGGGAATGTCGGTAGTACCCTAGGCCAACGCCTAGTCGAAAAAAACTTAGCCGATGTCGTGCTGCTTGATATCCAGCCTGGTCGCCCCAAAGGGTTAGCCCTAGACCTCATAGAAGCACGCGGCGTTGAGCGACATGATCGCACCATCATCGGCACCGATGACTACGCCCACACCCAAAATTCTGACCTCATTGTCATAACCGCTGGTATTGCCCGTAAACCTGGTATGAGCCGTGATGACCTGCTCAAAATCAACGCCAATATCGTCGTGAATGTGGTGAAACAGGCGATCGCTCAATCGCCTAACGCCATCATTCTCATGGTCACAAACCCACTAGATGTGATGACCTACCTGGCCTGGGAAGCCGCCGACATCCCGCCTCGCCAAGTTCTAGGCATGGCAGGGGTGCTAGACGCTGCTCGGTTTGGTACCTTTATTGCCCTAGAACTTGACGTTTCGATTATGGACGTTAACGCCATGGTATTGGGCGGTCACGGCGACCTCATGGTGCCCCTGCCCCGCTACTCTACCGTCAGTGGCATCCCCATCACCGAACTGATGGATGAGCTTACCATTGAGCGGCTGGTAGAACGTACCCGAAACGGCGGAGCCGAGATTGTGAGCCTAATGCAGGCAGGTAGCGCATATTTTGCCCCCGCGTCTTCCGCCTGTGCCATGGTAGAGTCCATCCTTTACGACCGCGCCCGTATTTTGCCTGCTGCGGTGTACTTGAACGGTGAATATGGTCTTTCCGATATTTTTATTGGCGTGCCCGCCTGTCTAGGGCGCAGCGGCATCAGTCAAGTGTTAGAGCTAGACTTACTCGAAGCAGAACAGATTGCACTTCACAACTCGGCGACTGCCATTCGCAAAAGTATTGAAGCCGCAAAAGCCTTGCTAGGAGGCTGTCAGACTTAGAAATTCTGCTGTTTGACAGACGCTCACAATTCACAAATTGGATATTTTTCTCAATCTAACGGGGAGGGTACTGGTTCCAAGATGTGTTTTTGGAACCAGTGCTCAACGAGAAAGATGTACCTATAACCTGGACAATAACGAATTATTTATTAGCGATAAGTCTGATTGACCAGCAACAAGATCACGAAAACCTAATAACATGTTTATTCCTTTGGGAAAAGAAAACAGGATAGGTCTATTCAGTGCAAAGAGAATAACCACTTAGTTGATCGCTCCGTTCTTTTTGCTCCGTCAAACTAATTATTAGCTATACCCTAGGCTACAAAGAATTGTCTAAAGTTTGTAGATCTGTCAAATAAAATCGTTCAGGTGTTTGATTATCGGCATAGGATGTCAATACTATCAAAATCATCATATGTTTTGATGATTGATTACTAAAATTTTGTAGAGAAGTACGATAATGGCTCGCTTTCTCGGTATTGACTTGGGTACGACAAACTCTGTAGTAGCTTATCGGATCAATCAAACTGAAGTCGTTACGGGGATAGAGAGTAATCGAAACAATGGGCCGTTGACCCCTTCAGTTGTGAGTCAAGACTCATCGGGTCAATTTGTCGTGGGTACTCAGGCCGTTAATCGTATCAAGCAGCAGCCAGATTTAGTAGTTAGCTCTATCAAGCGTTTGATGGGTAGAGGTTTTGCAGATCCAGCGATACAAAATCAAGTCAGCAAATTTCCTTACAAAGTCTCTCAAAAATCAGACGGCACAGAAAATAGTATTGTTGTACATCTAAACGGAAAAGAGTACGAGCCAGAAGATTTTTCTGCTGAAATCCTGAAGCAGATGATTAGTAATGCGACTAGATATCAAATTGGCAAGGGCATTACTAATCCAGAAATTGCTCAGGTTGTTATTACAGTACCTGCATATTTTGACGATAAACAGAGAGAGGCTACTCGTATCGCGGCACTCCGTGCAAATATTGCTTATGCTGAGTTGCTTCC
>JAGVDA010000194.1 GCA_020058975.1 Thermosynechococcus sp. WC_1
AATTCAGCACCTCAGGCCAGAGATGGGTGCCTACCAACGCCCAAAAGAGAAAGGTTAATGTGGCGATCGCCATTACGCCATAGACAAAATAACCCGAAACCTGATCGGCAAGGCGCTGAATTGGCGCTTTACGAGCTTGAGCCGCCTCCACGCACTGAGTAATTTGAGCCAGCGCGGTTTCAGAACCTGTGCGCGTTGCCTCCATTAACACAGCATTCGACTGATTTAGAGTGCCAGCCATCACGCGATCACCCACCCCTTTCTCCACAGGCCGCGATTCCCCTGTGAGCATGGCTTCGTTAACGGCAGACTGTCCGGTTTTGATGACACCATCTACCGGAAATTTGTCCCCTGGCAGCACCTGAAGAAACGTGCCCACTGCAACCTGTTCTACAGAGATCGCATCGCTTTGGATCGGGTCTTGATTAGGGTTTAGCACCAGACGGGCGATTGCAGGCTGTAGGTTCAAGAGTGCCTTAAACGCCGAAGTCGCTCGACCCCGCGCCTGTTCTTCTAAGGTACGCCCCAGCAAGACTAGCCCCACAATCATGACAGGAGCATCAAAAAAGCATTCCCAGCCAATCTGCGGAAAGGCCAACGCCACATCACTGGCAAGGTAGGCCGTCCAAGCGCCTAGGCCCACCAGCGTATTCATATTGGGGATGCCGCGCCAAAGGCTGAGCGCTCCATCGATCCCCATTGCTCGACCTGGCATCAGAAGGGCGATCGTTGCCAGCCCCCAATGAAACCACAGCTCACCTAATACAGGGATATGCAGCCCCGTGAATTCGTGCAGGTGCCCAACGAGAGAAAGCAGCACCAGCGCAGCGGCTAACCCAATCTGCCAGAGCCGCCCAACCACTTCCGCTTGAGAATCAGGATCAGTCGCGTCAGAAGACTGCGGGGATTCAACTTGGGTGGGAAAGCCGAGATCGGTCAGGGCGATCGCCAAACCACTCGCAGAAATTGCTTCAGATTGATAGGCAATCACCGCCTTTTCTGTGACCAAATTCACCGAAGCCGAAACCACGCCCTGTTTCTGGCCTAGCGCCTTTTCCACTGCCTGCACGCAGCCCGCACACTTCATCCCCTGAACGTGCAAAACAGCTTCTTGAACTTGCATCGACAACGGACTTAGCCCTCATCCTGAGATATTTCCCTTCTGTTCTAGTCCATATTGGTCATTCCGTGTCGGACTTGTGAAGGCGGTTATAAGAACTATGTCGTGTATTCAGCGTTGATTTTGACGTAGTCATAGCTCAAATCACAGCCCCAGGCAGTGCCAACTCCTTTGCCATCCCCAATCGAAAGCGTGACGACGATAGGCTCGTCGATGTGCTGTACAACCCCTTCTCGGCTAAAGGGTAAATTCTTTCCTGCTGTAGAAATGGCTAAATCATTGCTGTTTGTTGCTCCCACAGCATCCCTCGGCAAACTGCTTTGCTCAGCCGTTTGCTTGAGATAGGCGATCGCCGCCCCTCGATCAAACCCCTGAGGCGTTCCGTTTTCCATCAGCAAAAAGTCACCCAGCCGTATCGTTAGCTTCTCGGCACTAAAGGGCACCCCAGCCCGACCTGCCGCCGCCGCAATGCGTCCCCAGTTAGGGTCGCGACCAAACACCGCCGCCTTAAACAGCATCGAACCTGCAATCGTTCGCGCCACCTGCCGCGCCGAGGCATCATCCGTCGCGCCACTCACGCGCACTTCAACCAAACTTGTTGCACCTTCCCCATCCCGCGCAATTCGCTTGGCAAGGTAAGTGCAAACCTCCGTCAGCATTCCCTCTAAAATTTCGGCCTCAGCGCCCATTTCGGTAATGGCTGGCGTGCGCGACTGACCATTGGCAAGCGCCAACACCATATCGTTGGTGCTGGTATCGCCGTCCACCGTAATTTGGTTAAAACTGCGGTCTACCGCGCGACCCAGCATCTGCTGCCACAGATGAGGCGATACCCCCGCGTCGCAGGTAATAAAGGCCAGCAATGTAGCCATGTTGGGGTGAATCATCCCCGATCCCTTCGCAATGCCGCCCACTCGCACAGGGCGATCGCCAATCATCGTCTCTAGGGCAATACTTTTCGTCACCAAATCCGTCGTAATAATCGAACCCGCTGCGCGATCCCCGCCTTCTGCCGTAAGGTCACTCACCAGAGGGGCGATCGCCGTTCGCATCTTCTCCATGGGGATCTGCTGCCCAATCACACCCGTCGAGGCCACCAAAACCTGCTCTGGCGGAATATCTAGCGCTTGCCCAATCAGTGCAGCTTTTTCGTGTACCGCCGCCCAGCCTTGCTCTCCTGTGCCTGCATTAGCCTGTCCTGCATTGCATAAAATGGCCTGAGCCGTTGACTTTTTCTCTAAACACTGACGGCAATAGTCTACACAGGCGGCTCGTACTTGGCTGAGTGTGAAGACCCCAGCGGCGATCGCAGGCACATCCGAGACAATGAGCGCCAAGTCTGGCAGACCCGACGGCTTAAGTCCCGCCGCAATCCCCGCTGCCCGAAAGCCCTTGGGAGCCGTTACGCTACCGGAAATGACCTGCCAGTTTGCCATAAAAAATCCTCTGTGGGCACAAGTTAGATCGATCAGACCCTAATCTTAATGTGCGCTAGGGGTTGCTTCAAGAGGGTAAATAGCAACTCATGACGTAGGGTACGATCCCCTAGGTTTACTCTGTAATATATAAAGTGAACCAATGCTTGCTTTACCTATGACCTCTGCCGCTGCTCCTTCTATCGGTTTAGCTTCTCGCTTGGTTAACGGTGCCTTGGCGATCGCCCCCATTGCCAACCTTCTCAAGCATCAGGCCAGATCCATGATGATCAAGCGTGCCGAATCCATTGGGGTGCAGTGGACGCAAGATGCGCAAACCTTAAGGTCACGCGGAGAAGACACCTGGCAGACAGAACTCGCACAGATTCAAAATCCTAACCTGACCTATCCCAACTATTACCTACAGCCCTTTCACGCCTACAACACCGGAAACCTAAGCTGGGAGGCCGCCACAGAAGTAGAAGTTGCCGCCTACGCCGCCCATGCCCGCATTTGGTCAGATGCGGGGTCAAAAGCAGGGGATGCGCGCCTCAGAGAGAGTTTTCACACCCGCCTTAAACAGCAAATCCCGACCGATCCCCAAACCATTCTAGATTTGGGTTGCAGCGTTGGCATGAGTACCTTTGCCCTTCAAGATACCTACCCTAATGCTGCCGTAACAGGACTGGATTTGTCGCCCTATTTCTTGGCGATCGCCCAATACCGTACCCAGCAAACACAACGATCCCTTCAGTGGGTTCACGCCGCAGCAGAAGCCACTCCCTTCCCAGACCAAAGCTTTGACTTAGTTTCGACCTGTCTGATGCTCCATGAATTACCACAACACGCCACTCAAGCCATTCTGCAAGAAGCACACCGTCTACTAAAGCCTGGTGGACATCTCGCCATAATGGATATGAATCCCCAATCAGATGTATTTGCCACACTACCGCCCTACGTCTTTACGCTCCTCAAAAGCACCGAACCCTACCTAGACGAATACTTTACCCTCGATCTCCAGCAGTCCATCATCAACTCAGGATTTAATCCACCTTTCATAGACGGCAATAGCCCCCGTCATCGCACCTTTATTGCGACAACTCATTAGAATCACACCCAAAGCACGTTAGAAGTGCTACATTCAGAACTTCGCTTCGCCCATCGTTGCACTGAACCGTATTACCCCCCTGATTGAAGAGACAGCGCTTTAGGGCAATCTAGATCCAAAGGCTAAATCTTTGAGATACCTGGGTGAAACCGAAAGATCTTGGAACGAATCTAAGCTCACCCCAGTCTTAGACGCATAACCAGCACTCAAAAATCAAGTCTTTTTTTGAATGAATGTTTAAAAAAGTCTAAAGATAGATACAATAACATTGTGATGATTGGAGAATCCTGTGTTTCTACGACTTGCCGATCAACATCGCCAGTTTGTTCAAGACCTTGTAATGAGCCTTCAAGCTCTCTCTAAAGTGCTTGAGCATAACGGCTATCCAGCCTCTTGCTACACCTGCGGCATTCAAATGAATGGTGCATCCTTCATGGTAAGCCTAGGTGACAACCACCTTATCCGATTCCTCGTGTCTGATTACGGCATCACCTGGACTGAAATGCGCGATGATCGTGAACTAATGAAGCTAGAAGGTGCCGAAGCCATTAGTCAGCTTCATGAGCTAGCCAATCTTGTTAAATACCTACCCAACCAATTGGTTGGTGAGCCTCAAAGCCTCCAGGTAAGCTAATTCTATCAACCCTTGCTGCCGAAGGTTTCGCCCTCAGTATATCCACCTCCATCGGACATTAAAAGCATTAGTTTCTTTGGACGCATCAAATTAATTTACGCTACGTGACGCAGCCATCGGGTACGTTCCAGATACGTCTACCCAATACATTTTAGAAATCTTTGCAGCCTTAGATTCTTAAAGACTTATCATTTATTCTTTAGTGAGAAGACATTGATGTCTGGCCTACAAGATGCACTAGAACCGATCGCCACCTGGTTTTCAAACCTAGGCGTACCAGAACCCATTGTCCACTGGGGACACCCAGCCATGATGGGGATCGTTCTATTTGTAATGGGTTCCTTTGTAGGCATTACAGGGTGGCAGGGGCGCACCCTAACAGCGACAGATCCAGAAACAGCAGCAGCAAAGAAAGCCGAGCATAGCAAAATTGCACCGCTCATGTTTATATTTATCGCCTTAGGCTATACAGGTGGCGTGCTGTCATTAGTCATGCAGGACAAGCCCATTCTTGAAAGTCCTCACTTTTGGACTGGATCAACCATTCTTTTGATGCTATCCATCAACGCACTATTGGCCGCAACCAAATTTAGCGGACAAGGCACACTTCGATCTGCACACGCCTACATCGGAAGCACAGTATTAGCGCTATTTATAATTCATACCTTTTTAGGCATAAATTTAGGACTATCAATCTGAAGTCTTATCAAACTCTCAAACCAATATCCGAAAGTCCCTAATCATTTTTAATACAAAGACAAAGAAGCTAATCAAAAAGCATTTTGAAACAGAAGACATTCACAAAGGTTAACTAGACTTGTTTCCTAAGGCTTGAAGCAGAGTCTTAGAAAAATTTTCAGGAAGGATAGAAAAAATAAACAGTTTCAACCCGACAGAAACTGCCTGTTTTTTAATTATATTTGAAGGATATTTTAAGATTCCATCAATCCAATTTTTTCGGGCGCTTTGAATACCTGATTTTGTATTGGTACGAGTCAAATATAAATTAGCAACATAGATATACATACTCGACTGAACTTTAACTTTTAAGGCTTTATATTCAGACGGAGCTAAATCATATATCTTATCCAAAGCCTTGAAAAAAGAAGTTTTTGCAGGCTCAAAATCTGAGCAAATAGATGTACTGTGCTGACGATAGTAAACAAGAGGTTGGGGGACTAAAGCAACCTCTCCCTGAAGTGCCACACGAAAGCAAAATTCCCAGTCTTCACCATGGGTCAAATCTTGGTCGAAACCACCTACCGCATCAAAAGCTGACCGACGCACAAAAATATTAGAGCCATTTCCAACAATATTTCGCTCTAACATGGCACGATAAGCGGTTGCACCAGTAGCACTATGAGAAATTAACTTAGTTACATCTGATGAGTTATTAAGGTCATAGTTCCAAAAATATGTCCAGCCATAGGATAAATCTGCTGCCGCATTTGCAGTAAGCGCTTCAACATAAAGCTGAAGCGTATTGGGAGTCCACAGGTCATCCGCATCCAAAAACGCGAGAAACTTTCCTTCACTAGCTGCTACACCTCGATTACGAGTTGCAGACAAACCTTGATGCTCAACCGAGAGCACACGCAGTCTTGGCTCTTCAAGTTGCATCACAAGAGACGCCGTTTGATCAGTGGAACCATCATCGACAACAATGATTTCAAAATCACTGAACGTCTGCCGCTGGACAGATTTAATTGTCTCTACGATAAACTTTTCCGCGTTGTAAGCTGGGATAATAATAGAAACAGATGTCATACATAGAATGAAGGAAAGGACAAAAGAAGATCGCTGATTGTAACGCGCACGCTAATTAGATCAATGTAGACCTAATTGAAGCGTTTAACCAAACATAGATTCAAACCGTGTCTTGTTAAGCAGGAGAGTTATTAAACTTTTCATACATTTTGACTATCAATATAATCTAGTATTAAGTTTGCAATTTTGGCAAACCTTAGACCTCAACATAAATCACTAATCTTTTCTGTCTTCAGGCATCTAAACATCAGAAATTCTATCCTGTGTGATAAGAATTCATAATTATAACTACACTAGCTCCAGTTAGTTATTTATATCAAAGATCTATACAAAAAAATTCAATTCAATATCATTAGAATGATTTGCAACAAGCCTCTTATTATCTATACTCATGGGTCTGGAAGACTTGGAAATCAATTGTTTTCATATGCTCATTTCATTGCTTTTCTAAGTGAAAATCCAGAAAAGTATAACTTCATTAATTTTGGATTTATTCCTTATTCAAGATTATTAAAAAACACTTCAGAGAATTTATGCTGCACATATCCAACAGAACATAATTCCTTTTTGCCATTAAAATATTTAGCACCCATATTGGAAGTAAAGTCAAGCCTCAAGTTAGTGTCAAACTCCCAAGAGAAGTTAATTGTCAATATTACACGTTTAATTCATGGATACGGTTCTATTTCTCCTCAATGTCAGTCATTGATTGTAAACGATATTTATAACTGGTCTTTTATTGCAGGGAACCGCATTCAATATCTAGACTTAGCCTTACCAGAAACAGTAGATTACTTTAGCAACAAAATGTTTACGGCCTTAGCTGGTTGGAGCATTCGCAGTTGGTCTTTGCTGGAAAAACACAAGCATTTTGTCCAAGAGGCATTAGCCTTCCATCCACGGTATATAAATATAGCCCAGCCATTTATAGATAACTTACGTCAGAAATATGACTTTTTGATTGGAGTTGCGATTCGACAAGGTGACTATCGTTCTTCAGGAGAAGTTTACAAAAGATTTTTGTTTGAAGTTGATCAGTATATAGATTGGATTCAACAGGCAAAAGATGTATTTGCCCATAAAGGTCGTATTGGCTTTGTTTTAACTGCTGATGAACCACAAGATCCTAGAAAGTTTACTGGAATGAGCGTACATTTTTCCACCGGAATTGCAGGAGCAAAAGGTCACTTTGTAGAAAGCTTAATTGAGCTATCGCTATGCGATATGGTAATGGCTTCAGGCACGACTTTTGCAGCATGGTCTGCTTTTGCAGGAAACATTCCTTTTCTAGCACTCTATAAGCCAAATCAGAAAATCTTAGAGAAAGATTCGCTATCTTACTTCGACGCTCTAAAACTATTTGATACATTAGGCAATAAGATTTTGTAGTTTAGAATAAGATTCGATAGAATTATTTAAGTAATATTTTATATGAAGGCAATATTATTTTGAATTTTCAAGATGTCATAGCTCAACTTCATCAATTTTGGGGCGATCGCGGTTGCTTAATCGTTCAACCTTACGATACCGAGAAAGGCGCAGGTACCAAAAGTCCTCATACATTTTTAAGAGCGATAGGTCCAGAACCTTGGTCAGTTGCTTATGTCGAACCCTGCCGTAGACCTGCCGATGGACGCTACGGCGAAAATCCTAACAGAGTGCAACACTACTATCAATATCAAGTCCTAATCAAGCCTTCACCAGATAACATTCAAGATATTTATTTAGATTCCTTAAGAGTCTTAGGCATTCAGCCCGAAGACCACGATATTCGTTTTGTAGAAGATAACTGGGAAGACGCAGCGGTAGGAGCCTGGGGTGTCGGCTGGGAGGTATGGCTAGACGGAATGGAAGTCACACAGTTCACCTACTTTCAACAATGCGGTGGTATTGATTGCCGGCCAGTTTCAGTTGAGATCACTTATGGCCTTGAAC
>JAGVDA010000254.1 GCA_020058975.1 Thermosynechococcus sp. WC_1
GAGCGGTAGATTTAGCTTCTGGAATAGCCGACCCATCGTACTTTGGCTCACCCATAGTTCAGTCTCATCAAAGAGTAGCTCACAATATTCTGCTAAGGTTGCATCAGGTTGTTTCTCAACGAGCGCCAGCAAGCAGTCTGTAAAGAAGTCTTGGTCTGTGGCATAGGTGAGGTTAAACCGCTCTGCAACCGCAGAAAGACTTGTAAATTCTTTAGAAATTGCTAGGGTTTGAGCCATTGCGCCTCTGTTGTACTTGTGACTAATTTTAGGATTTAGCTCCCAGGCTGCCAACTCCCGTCTTCAGACTGCACAAGCTGACCGGACTCAGCCATGTCTTCAATGACCGTCTCGCATCGATCGCACAGCAGCGGATGCTTTTGCGACAGCCCTACAGTGGTTGAGTAATTCCAACAGCGATCGCATTTATGCCCCTCAGCTTTTTCTACCGTTACTGTAAATTCAGGAATCGAGGCTAAAGGCGTATCTCCAGGCTTATCAAGCACCTCACGGATCTCAACCTGTGACACAAGAAACAGATACCGTAGCTCATCTACACTTTGAGCGATATCGCTAGAGACAGGATTCAAATCAAGCAGAAGCTGTTTGAGATTGTCACCGTCTACAGTGATGGTGACTTTAGCTTCTAGAGAAGCGCCAATTTCCTTGCTGGCTCGCTTTGCCTCAAGCTGTAGGTTTACAGCCTGACGAATGTCTCGAAATTTGTGCCACTTAGAGCCGAGTTCGGGCTTTGTCCATTCAGGCGCTAGATTCACCCAGCCAGCTTCAAATACAGATTTGTAGGGCGTGGGATAAGGCAAAAACTGCCAGATATCTTCTGCCATGTGGGATAGGACAGGGGCGATCGCCCGCACTAAATTCTCCAGCGCAATCCACAGCACCGTTTGGCAACTGCGACGACGGGGCGCATCGGGGGCGCTGATATAGAGCCGATCTTTGGCAATGTCGAGATAGAAATTCGATAGATCTACCACGCAGAAATTTTGCACCGTCTGGAAGACGCGGAAAAACTCGTACTTTTGGTAAGCATCCGTGACCTCAGTAAACACCTCAGTGATGCGGTGCAGCATATAGCGATCAAGTCCCGGCAGTGCCTCGTAGGGAACCTCATGCTTTGCAGGGTCAAAATCTGACAAACTGCCCAGCAAAAACCGCGCCGTGTTGCGAATTTTGCGATACACATCCGAGGTTTGCTTGAGGATATTTTTGCCCAAGGGCACATCCGAAGAATAGTCTACCGAAGACACCCAAAGCCGTAGCACATCCGCACCATAGGGAGGGTCTTGCTTTTGGTCTTTGCCGCCCTCAATCACAATGACTGGATCCACCACGTTACCGATGGATTTACTCATCTTGCGACCCTGCTCATCTAGCACAAAGCCGTGGGTCAGCACGGTCTTGTAAGGGGCAATGCCCTGAGCCGCAACGCTGGTGAGCAAACTAGACTGGAACCATCCCCGATGCTGATCGGAGCCTTCTAGATAAATGTCTGCCGGATAGCGCAAATTCTCACGCTGCTCGACCACTGCCGCCCATGACGAGCCGGAATCAAACCACACGTCCATTGTGTCGAGACCTTTGCGGTAGGTGCGTCCGTTGTTGCGATACGCTTGGGGCAAAAGCTCTGCAACCGATAGTTCCCACCATGCGTCTGAGCCTTTTTCCGCAATGATGGCCTTAGCATGAGCGATGGTTTCTGCATTCAGAAGCGGTTCGTTGGTTTCTTCGTCATAAAACACGGGGATGGGCACACCCCAGCATCTCTGCCGCGAAATGCACCAGTCTGAGCGCTCTGAAACCATTGAGGTAATCCGGTTTTGGCCTTGAGCCGGAATCCACTCCACTGAGGCGATCGCCTTCAGTGCCTCGTCTCTAAACCCTTCCACCGAAGCAAACCACTGCTCCGTCGCCCTAAAAATAGTGGGCTGTTTCGTGCGCCAATCGTAGGGATATTTATGGCTGTAGGCTTCTTGGTGCAGCAGTGAACCTGCGTTGTTAAGGGCATCAATGATGGCCTGATTGCCCTCGCTTACCTCTAGCTTGAGTTTGTCATTGTCGTTTTTGGCCTTATCCACCACCTTCAATCCGGCAAATGGCCCTGCTTCTTCGGTAAAGAACCCGCGATCGTCCACCGGAGACACAATGGGCAACCCGTAGCGTAAGCCAACCTGGTAATCTTCTTGCCCATGACCTGGGGCGGTATGCACTAGCCCTGTCCCAGATTCTGTGGTGATGTAGTCGCCTCCAATTACCACTTCGCTCTGTCGGTCAAATAAAGGGTGGCGATAGGTCATGTGTTCTAAAGCCTTGCCCATGATGGTGGCCTGAACCACAAGAGCCGTCTCAAACTTTGCCTCCAGGGTTTCGACTAGATCTTTGGCAACCAGTAAATACTTAAATCGTCCTGGTGCGCCATCATCGACGGCATGGACGACGGCATAGGTGAGGTCGGGGTTAACGGCGATCGCCAAGTTCCCAGGCAATGTCCAGGGTGTCGTCGTCCAAATCGCAACACCCAACTCACCCAAGTATGAGTCTAGAGGGCCTTGCAGCACCTTGGGCAAAGACGTCACTTCAAAAGCGGCATAGAGCGAAGGCGAAGTATGGCCTTCGGGATACTCTAATTCCGCCTCGGCTAAAGCCGTTTGAGAACTAGGACTCCAATGGACGGGCTTAAGACCGCGATAGATGTGGCCTTTTAGCACCATTTGCCCAAAAACCCCAATTTGGGCGGCTTCGTACTCTGGCTTTAGGGTGAGATAGGGGTTCTCCCACTCGCCCCAAACGCCGTAACGCTTAAAGCTTTTGCGTTGGCTATCCACAGTCTTGAGCGCAAAGTCCCGCGCCTTCCAGCGAAGCTTGATGGGCGTGAGGTTAGCCCGTTGCTCAGAATTAAGATTTTGCAGCACCTTCAGCTCAATGGGCAACCCATGACAGTCCCAACCAGGGACGTAGCGCACCTTCCGGCCTTGTAAGAGCTGAAATTTATTAATAGTGTCTTTGAGAATTTTGTTGAGCGCATGACCAATGTGGAGATCCCCGTTGGCGTAGGGTGGGCCATCGTGCAAAATAAAAAGTTCGCCAGGGTTGGTTTGCGCCATCTGCTCGTAGACCTGCGATTGCGCCCAGAACGATTGCAGCTCCGGCTCTCGCTTTACGGCATTTGCCCGCATGTCAAACTGGGTTTGGGGCAAGCGTACTGTATTTTTGTAGCGTCCAGATTCTGTCACAGACTTCACTTCAAAGCGTGGATATGCATTTGACCATTATAGAAGTGAGCGGGGTGCAGAAGACAGCTAACATTAGGGCAAGTTGAGGGAACTATATCCAAGCAAACGATGAGTGGCACTTCATTTCCCTACAAAGGGAATCCTTATCAATAGGGGAATTCTAACCTTTTGGGATTTCATGGGCAAAGCGACAACTCGCCAAATTTCATTACGCAAGCGCCTCATTCTTGGGGTGAGCTTAATGCTGGTTTCTTTTTTGGGACTGGCAGGCGGAGCCTATGTTTCTTTTGAACAAGCCGTTGCGAGCTTTGAAAAAAGCGAAAGTAAACGACTCGAAGAGTTATTCCCCATTGACCGTCTCGAAGAATCGTTGATGCAGACGTCAAATTTGGTCGATGAACAGAATGGCTATGGCGACATTGAGCGTCGATCTCGCTTCATGATCTTAAGCCAAGAAATTGATCAGACATTTACACTCCTGCTCAATTCGCCATCCCAGGTGGTTGAGAAGCGGCAGTTGGTACTAGAGCTGCAAAAAGAATGGCAGCAGGTCTACCTCAATGCACAAAAACTCTTAGCGCCTTCGGTCTCTGTCACAAGCGAACAACAACAGCGACAGCAGCTAGACCAACATTTAACAAAAGCAAGCCAACAGATTCGTCGCCTCAGTGCTTTGCTCACCAGTTTTCAAAGCACTGACAATCTTAGGCAGGCCAAAGACCTTAAACAGCGGGTTCGCACCATCAACATTTTGGCTGCTACGGTGGTCATCGTTATGGCAATTCGCTCTATCTTTTTTCTGGCAAACTCGATTCTAAAACCGCTAAAGCAGCTCAAGCAGGGTGTGGCTCAGTTTGGAGACGGCGATTTATCGTTTCGCATTGATCTAAAGTCTGGGGATGAACTTGAGCAGCTTGCTAACACCATTAACTGGATGGCTGAAAACCTAGAGCAAAATCAACAGGCGCTCACAGAAATGGCAACGATTGACGGGCTAACGGGGGTCTTTAATCGTCGTGAGTTTAACCGCCGTCTGACCATCGAAATAGAGCGATCGCTACGAGAAGGCCATCCGGTGTCGCTTTTGATGGTAGATATTGACCATTTCAAAAAAATCAATGATATCTATGGTCATCAGTCTGGAGATGACGCACTGCGCCATATTTCTGGATTAATTAAGCAAGAGGTAAGACCAGGCGATTTA
>JAGVDA010000129.1 GCA_020058975.1 Thermosynechococcus sp. WC_1
AAAGATTGCAGCCGAGCGTGACACCACAAGGTATCTATAGCTGTCCGGCTATAGACCTGTAGCCGTCCGAGCGCCACAGGCAAAAACGTTTCCTTGCTACCTAAATCTGCCGCGCCCAAGACCTGGAAACAGGCATCTAGCAACGCAGGATGCAGGGTATAGTTTTCTACCTCTGTGAGCTGCTCTTTAGAAAGCTGAATCCGTCCTAGAGATTGATTTTCACCCTTCCAAAGTTGCTGTACGCCCTGAAAACTGGAGCCATAGTAGAGTCCTCGACCTTGAAGCTGCTGGTAATAGGTCGCAATCTCAATTGCTTCAGCACAGTCGGCCTGGATCTGGCTTAATGTTGCACCTTCAGCCTGGGCAGACGGCGGCGTAAACACCAATTTACCTGTCGCATGACGTACTGAAGAAAGCCTTGTAGAATCAACTTCCTGAGGCAGGCTAAAAATTTGGAACCCATAGCTCGATAGCCTTTCAGGAGTGAGCTGAAGCTGGAGCGTAGCACTGTCTTGTTCGCTCAGCAACAGCGGCTGCTCAAGAACCACCGCCTCGATCTGCCACGGACTCTCGTTAAATACCTGGATTGCAGCGGCAGCAGCCATTTCTAAATATGCGGCGGCGGGTAAAACGGGCTGCTGTAAAACGCAGTGATCTTTTAGGTATGAGGGCGATCGCGCACTGATCTGAGACTGATACCGCAGCTCTGAAGTCCCCGCCAAGGGCAGCTTAAAGCCCAGCAGCGGATGCAATGTCTGCTGTTCTGAGCCTTTAGAAAGCGATGCAGCACCGTTCTTGCCTCCCGCCTTCAGTTCTTCTTGGGACCACCAGTACCGCTGCCGCTGGAAAGGATAGGTGGGCAAATTCACCCACTGACGAACGTAGTCTTGCTCAAAGCCAGCCCAGTCTACCGCTACGTTATGGAGATAAAGCATACCTAAGCTGTTAAGGATTTGCTGCCAGTCGGGCTGACCAGGCCGCAGGCTAGGCAGCCACAGATTCTCTTCGTCGCTTAGACAAGTACGCCCCATCCCCAACAGGATCGGCTTGGGTCCAATTTCTAGAAATACCCGATACTCTTGGCGCGCAAGGGTCGCCATGCTGGCGGCAAACTTGACGGGCTGACGAATATGTAAACACCAGTATTCTGGACTCGCAATTTCAGCGCCAATCAGGTCGCCCGTGAGATTAGAAATAAGGCTGATGCGAGGACGAGCATAGGCAATTTCTGACGCAACTTGGGCAAATTCAGCCAGCATTGGCTCCATTAGTGCCGAGTGAAAGGCATGGGAAACCTGGAGCAGCTTAGTTTTAATGCCCTCTGCCTCTAGTTCCGCTACGATACTGGCAATGGCGGTTTGCTCCCCAGAGATGACGATGCTTTGAGGGCCGTTAATGGCGGCGATAGCTACGCACCCAGAGTCCGCCACCGCACCACCATAACGCCGCACCGCCGCCGCAACCTTGGCTTCATCCGCCAAAACCGACACCATTGCGCCATTCTGGGGCAACGCCTGCATCAAACGACCCCGCGCCGCAATCAGCCTTAAGCCATCTTCTAGGCTAAATACGCCTGCAATACAGGCCGCCACATATTCCCCAACGCTGTGCCCCATCACGACAGCAGGGGTGATCCCCCAAGACATCCAGAGCTGGGCGAGGGCATACTCTAAGGCAAACAGGGCAGGCTGCGTATAGGCCGTCTCGTCAATGGGGCTTTGCCCTTCTGCTTCGGGGTACAGCACAGACAGCAGCGATACCTTTAGCTCAGGCCGCAAAATCTCATCACAGCGATCTAATACTTTCCGAAAGGTGGGCTGAGATTCGTACAGCGCTCTGCCCATGCCCACATACTGTGAACCTTGCCCTGTAAATAAAAAGGCGATGCGAGGCGTTTTTTTGCCCGTCACCTGTCCTTCCAGAACCCCTGTGATGTCTGTCTCTCCTGCTGCAAATGCCCCAAGCTGCGTCTGTACGTCGGCACTGGAAGATCCAATGGCGGTTAGCCGATGTTTGAACTGCGATCGCCCCCCATTTGCGGCGTAACAAACATCCGCCAAAGACAGCATCGGGTTCTGCGCCAGCAGCATTTGATACCGCCCACTCAACGCGCGTAACGCTGGCTCACTTTTTGCCGAGAGTGTCAGCAGATGCCAAGGTCTTTGGAATTTAGAGAAATCAAGCTTTGGCGGCTTTGGCGGCGCTTCCTGAAGCACCACATGGGCATTGGTGCCGCCAAAACCAAAGGAGTTGATCCCCGCAACCGCAGCCCCCTCTCGATAGGGCCAAGGTTCTAAGGTTTGCTGAACCTTGAGCTGTAGGGCATCAAAATCAATATAGGGGTTCGGCTCTTGAAAGTGCAGACTTGCCGGAATTTGCTGATGTTTGAGCGCCAACGCAACTTTAATAAACCCCGTAATGCCTGCTGCCGTTTCGGAATGCCCCAGATTGGCCTTGACCGAACCAACTACACAGCGATCGCCCTCAGCCCGCCCCTCCCTTAAAACTGCCCCCAGCGCCTTGAGCTCCATCGGGTCGCCGAGTTTTGTGCCTGTGCCGTGAGCCTCTACATACTGCACCTGCCCTGGCGATACCCCAGCACGTTGATAGGCTTCGCGCACGACCGCCTCTTGCGCCTCTGGATTGGGTGCCGATAGACCATTACTTCGTCCATCTTGATTCACCGCAGTGCCTAAAATAACCGAGTAAATGGGGTCGCCATCTTTCTGCGCCTGAGAAAGCGGCTTCAGCAGCACAACCCCAGCCCCTTCGCTTCGCACATAACCATTGGCCCTGGCATCAAAGGTTTTACAGCGACCGTCCGGTGCCATCAACCCCGCCTTACTAAAGCTTACGGATAAATCCGCAGACAACAGAACCTGTACCCCACCCGCCAAAGCCAGCGTACTTTCGCCATCCCAAAGGCTTTGACAGGCCAAATGCACCGCTACCAAAGACGAAGAGCAGGCCGTATCTACCGCTAAGCTAGGGCCTCTAAAATTCAGTACATAAGAGATCCGGTTTGCCGCAATGCAGTTGACATTCCCCGTGAGGGCATAAGGGTCATTACTGGTAACTAAAGAAGAATAGTCGTGGCTAGAGATGCCAATAAAAACGCCCGTTTTTGACCCAGATAAGCGTTGTGGCACCTGCCCCGCGTCTTCTAATGCTTCCCAGGCGACTTCTAAAATTAGCCGCTGTTGCGGATCGATGGTGTTGGCTTCACGGGGTGTAATGCCAAAAAAAGTGGGGTCAAACTGATCAATATTGTCTAAAAAGCCACCCCAGCGGGTACTCATTTTGTGGGGCTGGGTCGGGTCAGGATCATAAAACGCATCCAGATCCCATCGGGACGGTGGGACTTCTGTAATGGCATCCACATTGTCGTGCAGCAGTTTCCAAAATTCCTGCGGGTTATTGGCTCCTGGTAAACGGCAGCCAATTCCAATAACAGCAATAGGTTCTTTATGCATTTTGCTCCGACCAGACCTTAAAAATTTAAGACTTAGACATTTACAGTAGAGGGCAGATTTATATCTTCAGTCTTATTCGTGCAGCATTTTCTATAAAAATAAAGCGCTGCTCAAACAGTCCAAAATGCTCTTAAGCTCAACTGAGACAATATGCCAGATCGGCACTAACGGTTGCGTTAGGCTTCTTTTCGGCAAAGTTTTTAAGTCATTATAACGATAGCCCCCGAAACAAAGACATATAGCCCCCAGTGGATTTAATCTCGGCCTGATGAGGCTAGGTACTGCCGAGATAATGGGCTAAAGCTTCAATGCTGGGATATTCCCAAAATAAGGTTGGCTCTAGTTCGCGTCCCAGCCAGTTAGAGAGTTCAGCCGCAAGACTGACCGCACTCGAAGAGTCTAATCCGTAATGAGAGAAAGGTTCTGAGAGGTCGATGTCGTCTAGCGGAATCTTGAGATAGAGGGCAAGATTAGCCGTCATCCAGGTCTGAATATCTTCTTCTGTCGGAGCCAGGGTAGGGGTAGTCAAGCTTTGGATGTTGCTGCTGCTAGATTCTTTGCTCCCAAACAAAGGAGACGATTGTGAACTGGTCAAGGTCTTCAGCATTGCCTCTGCTGCGGCTTGCACCTGCTGAAAGTCAACGGAACGCTCGCCCCAAGCCTCCAGCGTCGCCAAGCTCCCCTCCATAAACCGAGCGCGGCACTCAGTTCGTTGAATTTTGCCGCTAGATGTCTTGGGGATGCTGCCGGGCTTTAAGAGGGCGATCGCATACACCTGAAGGTGATGATTTTCTGATATGGCTCTGCGCAGCGCAGCAAAAACTTCTTCTGCGACAAGCTGTCGTACAGCGCTGCGCTCTACTTCTTGCACAATTACCAATCGCTCAACGCCATTGGCATCAACAGAAAAAGCCGCACCACCACCGGAGCGTAGGGCGGCATGGCTAGACTGCACCGTCCATTCAATATCGTGGGGATAGTGGTTGCGACCCCGAATAATAATGAGTTCCTTCAGGCGACCCGTGACAAATAGCTCCCCCGACTGAATAAATCCTAAATCGCCTGTTCGCAGAAAAGGCCCCTCATGGGTCTTGCGATGGGCATCGCTATGGGCATTTTTAAGATACGCATTAAAAACGCGTTCCGTTTCTTGCGGCTGGTTCCAGTAGCCCTGTGCCACACTCAAACTCGATACCCAAATCTCCCCCACCGTAGAATCTTCGCACTGCTCTAAAGTATTTGGGTCAACAATCACGACCTTTTTCTCTCGCCGAGCCTGACCACAGCTCACAATCGTTTGAGATGTCTGTAGCGAATGCTCAACGGGAATGGCCTGTTTGTCTTTGAGGGCGATCGCATCGACGGTACACACCACAGGCGGATTCATTCGAGTGCAGCCCGTGACCATTAAGGTCGCTTCTGCCATGCCATAACAGGGGTAAAATGCAGCGCGATGAAATCCATAGCTTTGAAAGGCGTTAGAAAAAGCCTCTAGGGTTTGAGGTCGAATGGGTTCAGCACCATTAAATGCAATTTGCCAACTGCCCAGATCGAGCGCTTCGCAGTCTGCGGCGGTGATTTTATTGACGCACAGGTCATAGGCAAAATTAGGCCCCCCGCTCGTGGTGGCACGATACCGAGAGATGGCCTGGA
Source organism: Thermosynechococcus sp. WC_1 (assembly GCA_020058975.1). GTDB lineage: Bacteria > Cyanobacteriota > Cyanobacteriia > Thermosynechococcales > Thermosynechococcaceae > JAAURS01. The sequence goes on from JAGVDA010000129.1 coordinate 5,127, forward strand.
GCCAACGCACGGGCTTACGCAAAAATGCTGTGGGCGACATTAAAATCATGGGTCGCCCAATGGAGAGCGGCTGGAGAATGCCACCAATTAGCCCCATATCGTGATACGGGGGCAGCCAAGAAACGCCGATGCTGTCTGCACCATCTTGGAAACAGTCCTGAATCATCGTGGCGTTATGGATGAGGTTGTGATGCGTTACCATCACCCCTTTTGGCGCACCCGTAGAGCCTGAGGTGTATTGCAGTAGGGCGATCGCATCACTCTCTAGCTGCGGCATCTTCCATGCCGCAGCCGCCGAAGTCTCTAGGGCATCCGTGGCAATCCAATGCAGATGAGAGAATGCGCCCTGAGTATGTTCAAACTGCATCTTGCTTTCAAGTAGCAGGGCGGCAGTAGTCAGCGCAAAGGTGGCTTGAGCATCCGCCACAATGGTCTGTAGTCTTTGTCTATTCTGGTTCTGCTGCGGAGGGTACGCGGGGACCGCCGTAACGCCGGCATAAAGACAGCCTAAAAAAGCAGCAATAAACGCTAAGCCTGATGGATACAGCAGCAGCGCGCGCGAACCATAGGCGTTATGAGATTGAAGATGGGCTGCGATAGCTCGAGCCTGAAGGTCAAGAGCTGCATAGGTTAGGCTCACTGCCTTAGTTTCGCCATCTATTAAAAATGTATATCCCGTTAAATCTGGCTGACAGTTTGCTCTGTGCCTCAGTACGTCTACAACGTTTGTTTGGGGTAAGGTATTCGTTCGCAACGCATTCACTGGGTCTAGGACGAGGGTTTCAATTGAAAATTACAAATGCTACTAAATTTTAAGACTATATCTCCTTACTGTAAGAAACGCGAAGAGAGCATTACAGTTCCATCTGATAGACAAAATACGTTTATCCTGTAAGTCTCTTTAATTTTCTGTGCTCATTGCGTCTAAACCCTCATGGCATTGACTGATTGGTACGTTCCTCTTTTGACTCGCTATGCCGCGCAGCGTAGGGCGGCATTTATCCGTAAAACTCGCGACCCTATGGCGACTCAAGAGCGTTTTCTAAAAGGGATGCTGCGCCATTATCGCTATACTGAACGCGGCAGACGCTATGCCCTAGGTGAGATTCGCTCGGTAGATGCGTTTTGCGATCGCCTCCCCGTCACCCAATACCAAGACTATGAAACGGACGTGAAGCGCACGGGCATGGGTGAGCGCAACATCTTAACGCCCGACCCCATTCGGTTTATTACCCTCACCAGCGGCACCACAGGGCAACGCAAATGGATTCCGGTGTCACCACGCTTTCAAAACGCACTCCAGCGCGCCAATCTTGTCAGCATTGGCTTTTTGGTAGAGGCGCTGCGGCAGCAGGGCAAAACCCTGGGTAAAACTCTGGCGACCAATTCAGTACAGGTGTCTGGTAAGACCGAGGGCGGCATTGAGCTGGGGCTAGCCAGTACGGGCAGTTTCCGGATGAACAAGCTCATAGCATCATCCCTATTGACCCAGCCTTACGACCTCCTTCAGATTACAGACAGCCGCACTCGGCACTACTTATGCCTGCTCTACGCCCTGCGAAACCGCAGTCTCCAAAGTATGTCAGCAAACTTCCCGATGCTGCTGCTGCGAACCTGCCGCTATTTAGAAGAAGATGCGGTAGCGCTCATTGAGGATCTCAAGACAGGCATGCTGTCTAAGCAGCTAGATTTAACGCCAGACTGTCGCGCTTATCTAACTCAGCGGTGGACGGCTGATCCCCAGCGGGCGATGGAGCTAGAGCAAATTCTGCGGCAGCATGGACGCTTGACACCCCAGTGGGCTTGGCCTCACCTTGCTTTTTTGCCGACGGCGCGGGGCGGCACGTCAGATTTTTACTTCCGGCGCTTTGACGAATATTTTGGTCAGATCCCTGTGTTTGGAGGCGTTTATGGCTGCTCAGAGGCGACCTTTGGCATTGCCCATGCTTTCAATCAAGACGGCTGTATCTTGGCACTAGAGAGCGGCTTCTATGAATTTGTACCGGAATCTGAGTGGGAGGTCGAGCATCCTAAAACGCTCATGCCAACGGATGTGCGGATTGGCGATCGCTACCGGATTTTAGTCACCAATGATGCGGGTTTTTACCGCTACGACATCCGCGATGTGGTTGAGGTGGTGGGGTTTTATGAAAAAACGCCGCTGATTGTCTTCCGGCATCGGCTGGGGGGCTTACTTAATTCCACCAGCGAAAAAACCACTGAGTTTCATGTCGTGCAGGTCATGGGGCGACTTCAGCAAGAGTTTAATCTCAGTCTGGATGATTTTTGCGTCACCCTTTCAGATCAAGAGATTCCGGCGCACTACTGGGTCAACCTTGAGCTAAGTGCATCCTCCTCTAGCCTGGATCGTCCTGACGTGTTTTTGCGGCGATTTGATGAGGTGCTACAAGAAGAGAACGGTCACTATCAAATTATGCGTCGAGATCAGGTGCCGTCTCCTGGGCTTCGGATTCTGGAATCTGGCAGCTTTGAAATATTGCGACATCGCCTACTGCAAAAAGGTACGGCAGAAAATCAGCTCAAAGTGCCCCACGTCAGTGAAGATCGCGCCTTGTTAGCAGGGTTAACAATAGCCCAAGAGATTCATTGGCCTAGCTCCTGAGATCGCCGATAAGCTGCCTGCACAGCCCCAATCAGTGCAGAGCGAAACCCAGAGGCTTCTAGGCTGGCAACCCCTGCAATAGTGGTGCCACCAGGGCTTGTTACTTGATCTTTTAAAAGCGCTGGATGCAGGTCTTTCTGAATCATCAGCTCTGTGGTGCCTCGTACCGTCTGCACTGCCAGCTTTGCCGCAATAGGGCGCGGTAGACCTGCCGCCACGCCGCCGTCCGTTAGAGCCTCAATGGCGATCGCCACAAAAGCCGGCCCTGACCCAGACAGCCCCGTAATGGCATCCATCCAAGTTTCAGAGACGGTCAACACTTCCCCAACGGCTGCAAAAATTTTTTCTGCCGTCGCAATGTGATGGGGCTGGGCAGATTTTCCTGGGGCAAGTGCCGTAATGCCTGCCCCCACCAGCGCTGGGGTGTTGGGCATCACACGGATAATGGCGCAGCTACCCAAAGCCGCCTCTAACTTTGAGAGCGGTACCCCTGCCAAAATAGAGAGCCAGAGATCGCAGGCTATTTCTGACCCTGCAAACTCTGCCGCAATACTAGAAAAAGTTTGGGGCTTAACGGCTAAGACCACGGTAGCAGCGGTCTGTACCACTTCAAGGTTGCTCAGTGTGGTGGCAATGCCGTAGGTCGTCGCCAAATAATCGAGGCGCTGTGCGGTCACATCACTGACAACAAGATCAGCGGCAGCATAGGCTTTTTGGGCTAATAGACCAGACAAAATTGCCTCAGCCATTACCCCTCCACCAATAATGCCGAGCTGCTTAGTCTTACCTGGAGCGGACTGAGACACTGTCATAGTTTATAAATGAGGCCAGATATGAAATAGATCTTGCTGTAGAAAATTTTCGCACAGCAAGATCTATTTCAGCCGATGGACTGAGTAACGGACAGAATACCGACTGGATGGTTACTGGGCGATCGCACTCAGTGGGTCCATTTGCCAAGACGTTGTCGCAATGCGAGAAGGCGTCGCGGCGGGGGTGGCAGCCTGAGGTGCTTCATGAATTACACCAGACTGGGTACGCACTTCAACACAGCTTGGCGTAAACAGAAAGATATTTTCACCGACACGTTCTTGGTGTCCATCAATGGTGAAGGTTGCGCCAGCCACAAAATCAACCGAGCGCTGAGCCTGAGCCGGCTCCATCAAAGACAGATTGAGCACAACCGACTTGCGATCTCTCAACGCCTGAATCACCTGGGGCATTTCTTCAAAGGCATGAGGCTCTAAAACAAGAACTTCTGCGGCATTATTACCCCAGTAGCGGCCTGCTCCGGGCATTCCGACAACATTGCTGCCGCCGCTGACTGCGGAGACGGATGAGCGCACAGGCTCTGCATCAGACTGCATCCGCGTTTGCTTACGGTCTTCTTCAATAGACTGATCGATGCTTGGCTCGTAAGAGGAATGAGAATACTCTTCACTTGCCTCTAGCTCTTCTTCAACATACTCGTCGTAGTCATCTGAGGCAGGAATGCCAACAAATTCTCTAAACTTTTCAAATAAACTCACAGCTCAGGCTCCATCGTAAACAGCTCAAGGTTAAACAACCTTTTTATTAAACCTATTTGTATCAATGTATTAAACCAAAAAACGACCGATAAATCTCTTAATTGATCAGATTTTCGAGATTGGCAGACGAATCATGTTTGATTTCTGGTCGTAATTGGTATCAGTCGCTACAAAGATAAACTAAGAGACTAACGCTACTATTTGTATTTATAGAGCAAATTCAAAACCAGATTATACATCATGAATTCAATATGTATAGGGTGATCGGACAAGTTTACATAAAAATTTTATAAAGTCACCAGCCCCAGAAGCATAGCCTAGTCTGACCGTCTCGGTATACAAAAACTTTGATTGAGGGTCTTTCGCCAAAAGTCTTTCAGATTATGGCAAAAGGGTTTTTTCTCGTTCGCCAAATAAAATTCTTCCAGGACGAATCATGGTGGCTCCAGCTTGGATAGCAAGGGCATAGTCCGAAGACATGCCCATAGAAAGTTCTGTAATCGGCAGCGGGGTTTGAGGGTTCTGACTCAGGCGTTGGGCTAAATCTGTGACCGATTGAAACGTGCTGAGCTGCTGGACGGGGGAAAGATTGAGCGGCAAAATCGTCATTAACCCTTGAATACTCAGATGCTTCAGGGCGCACAGTCGCGGAAGCTGCTCTAGCAGTTCTTGGGCAGTCCAGCCAAACTTATTGGGGTCGGGGCTGAGTTTAACCTGAAGGCAAACTTTGGGCGAAATGCCTAAGTCTGTACAGAGCTGGTTTAGGCGCTGGGCGATCGCCACGCTATCCACAGAGTGAATCCACTGAAAATGCTGAAGCGCTTGCTTCGCTTTATTGCTTTGCAAATGACCAATCAAATGCCAAGTGATATTGGGCAGGTCTGCCAATGCCTGCTGCTTCGCAATAGCTTCTTGTAAACGACTTTCGCCAAAGTCCCTGATCCCTGCGTCATAAGCTTCTCGCATCAAGTGAATGGAGACTGTCTTGGTGACAGCGATAATCCGAACGGAGGGTGGTACATCACGGCGCAAATGAAAAATGCGCTCAGCCACGGTTGGGAAATTAGAGCAATCAACCATTAAATCGTTTGACTAAGATATTTGACTAAAAGGTAACTAAAAGGTTTGACGATGAATTGCCTGTAGTCTATCGTAGTCTGCTTTAGAACCCTCACGGCGTAGCATTCTCAGGGACGTCTCGGCAAAAATACGCGCCTCATTTCGTGTGATCGGGTCAAACTTTGTCCCTTCACTATTTTGAACGACCAAGAAAAATAGACGCTGAGCATAAAGCGTGGTGAAGAGCGACCGATCTTTATCCAAAGTACAGATGCTAAACAGTAGCCCGAAGGTTGGATGGTTAAGGTAGGTTTCGGTGGTCATTGAGGAGGATAGGTGCGCCCAAGCATGGCGGATTGATCAGAAGGGTCTAACAAAGGTCTCTAATAGAGATTAGCAGGAATCCTCGGCGATATTTTTAGCGATATTTTTAAGGGCTTTCCACTGCGCTTTTGCTTTTTGTAAGGATTCTAGCCATTCTTGCGTCGGGTTGCTGTCTGCCACAATGCCTGCGCCCACCTGACCCCATAGATGCGTAGGCTGTAAAGCCATTTGGTGCCAAGGTGCGGGCTTAAGATCTGCGGCAGTAACCAGCAGTGTGCGGATCAAAATATTGAGGTCTAAATGACCGCGAACATCTAGGTAACCGCAGGAGCCGTAAAATAAGCTGCGGCGAACAGGCTCAAGGGTTTCAATAATTTCCATGCAGCGCACCTTGGGGCAACCCGTAATGGTTCCCCCTGGAAAGACAGCTCGAATGAGGTCGATGGGCGTTGCTTTGGGGTGGAGTTTGCCTTTGACATTGCTGACTAAATGCATGACGTGGCTATAGAATTCCACGCTTAATAGCTCATCAACCTGCACACTGCCCCACTCGCACACGCGCCCCAAATCGTTGCGCTCTAGGTCAACGAGCATAATGTGTTCTGCGCGTTCTTTAGGGCTATTGAGCAGCGCTTGTAGATAGTCTTGCTCTGAGGCGGCGGTATCACCTCTGGGTCGAGTCCCTGCGATGGGTCGGGTTTGCGCCTGCCCGTGGCGATACTCAACCAGCCGCTCGGGGGAGCCGCTGACCACGCAGCCCCAAGGGGTCTGCCAGTAGCTGGCAAAGGGGGACGGGTTGATCTGCTGAAGGGCTTTGTATAGTCGCCACGGGTGGAGATACCCTTCGGCGCGATAGCGTAGCGAAAGATTGGTTTGAAATACGTCCCCAGCCTGGATATGCTGTTTGGCGGTTCTGACCATTTCTTCAAAAGTGGTCTGGGAGAGATCTATTGATAGATTGCTGTATTGCTGAGTCGCTTCATTCTCATGAGATGGCGCGATGGGCTGATTGAGCTGTGTTTCAAGGTGGTTTAAGTCTTGAGGGTCAGAGGCTGCCAGCCATAGCTGCTGCTGTTGATGGTCTAAGACTGCAAAGGTTTCGGGTTCGTACCAAAAGGCAACGGGAAAGGGCAAGGGGTCTGGTCGCAGCCAGGGTAGGGTTTCAATTTCCCAGGCCGCATCGTACCCCAACCACCCAAGCCAGCCCCCTGTAAAGGGCAGGTGACTGGGCGATGCATCATTAGATGGTAGAGATTCTCCTTCTTGACGTCTTGTGGTTAAGCAGTCAAAAATTTGGCCTAGGGCAGGAACCCAGAGGCGATCGCATCCATCTTGCTGGCGTGGCGCACCTGCACAAATGGAGTAGCGGCTGTGGGGCAATGACGAAAGAGCAGTCGTGACGGGATCAGAGGGACTCTCCAATAAAACGGCAATAGGCTGATGTTGAAAGAGTGCTGCAAATACTTCAGTGCCACTTTTTTGGTTAAGGGGGAGCGATCGCCAATACCAAGGCCGCAAAACATTCATAAGCTAGGGTTATAAGCTGGGGCAATGGTAAAAGGTCAAAACAGCTCGAAGGCGGCTAATACACGCAACCCTAGAACAACAGACAAAAAGCTGAGGGCAACCCAATCACGCGATCGCATTCTTAACTGCTGCCACTTCACCTGATGGGTGTTAGGACTGGCGAACCCACGGGACGCCATTGCTCCCGCAATTTGCTCCGCGCGCAAAAACAGGTTTTCAAGCAGGCGATCGGCAACGGTAAGCCAAAGCTGCGCCGCACCCCGAACGCCCAGTTTTTTCCAATTAATGGCGCGGGTTTGCACCGAGCGCACCAAATTTTGCACCTCCTCTAGCACAAGCGGGATAAACCGGAGCGATAGCGTTAGGGTCAAGCTCACCTCAATGACCGGAATTTTCCAGCGCTTGAGCGGTTGAAATACGGTATCTAGCGCCGCCGTAATTTCTTCAGGGGCGGTTGTGAGCAAAAAGAGCGTGGTGCTGTAGATCAGCGTGAAGTACCCCGTACAAAGCTGTACCCCTAGACGCAGCGATTGACGGGTAATCGTAACGGGGCCTTTTTGCAGCAAAACATAGCGATAAGGTTTGTCCTCAACAACGGTAGAAGGCTTTAAAGAAGGTGTTTGGGATGCCTTTAACCACCCAAATGGGTCGTACCATTCCCGTCGAGTTTCAGCCGCAGCGGCAGAGACAGCCTGAGGCACCTGAAGCTCATTAGTGGGCAGTCGCGGCTGGTAGCGAACGGCTAAACCATCGGGCATCGCCGCAGTAATTGCTAAAATCAGCACACAAAACACCAGAATCCAGCCCACCTGCTGTCTTAAGGCGCGCCACGGAATTTGAGCTAGACCCGTCAGCAATACGAGCAGTGCCACAATGCCAAGTCGCCAGGTCAGATTCGAGAGCAGTGGCGTCACCAAAAAAGTCATCAGCCACGCCAGCTTTACCCTAGGGTCGAGCCGATGAAGCCAGGTAATCGGCTGTTCGAGGTAAAGCCCCAGGGGCAATGAGCGTAATAAATCCATCCCGACTTGGTACGATTGAAATGATTAGAAGCTTCTACAGTCTATCTTCCAACGGATTGCAGCATGGCACAAACCTGCTTAGGATTACGGATTTAATAACCTCCAATATTGACCCTCACCCCCAGCCCCTCTCCCGTTCTGGGAGAGGGGAGTAAGAATCTTGTCCCCCTTCTCCCGCTCTGGGAGAAGGGGTTAGGGGATGAGGGAGTGCAAAGCGCATGGCTACTAAGCAATTCTCTAGTTATTTAATTCATGATCCTTAGAATTCTCAGTACTTCTTTATCCAACACCTGATGCTCTCTCAATCTGCTGATGCCCCATGAAGTGGACGTACCTGCTTTTCAATAAGCCTTACGGGGTTTTAACTCAGTTTAGCGATGCGTCTGCAAACCCTCGCCCCACCCTAAAAGAATATGTTCCGGTACCGGATGTTTATCCGGTGGGTCGTCTCGATCGAGACAGCGAAGGGCTGCTGCTGCTGACCAATCACGGTACGCTTCAGCATCGCCTCAGCGATCCTCAGTTTGGTCATCCCCGCACCTATTGGGTGCAGGTAGAAGGCACTCCCGAAGCCGCTGCCCTTGAATCTCTCCGTCAAGGCGTAACCATTCAGGGCTATCAGACGCGCCCAGTTCAGGTTCAAACGTTGACTGTAGCGCCTGATTTGCCCCTGAGAGAGCCTCCCATTCGCGTCCGCCAGTCTATTCCAACCACCTGGATTAAGATGACCTTAACCGAAGGTCGCAATCGTCAGGTGCGACGGATGACGGCATCTGTGGGTTTGCCGACGCTGCGGTTGGTGCGGGTGGCGATCGCCCATCTCACCCTAGAAGGATTAGCGCCTGGGCAGTGGCGAACCCTAACCGAGGCAGAAATTAAATCGCTTCACCAGCTTTTGAACCTAAAGTCTCGATAAAGCTTAATTCACACTTTTTTATGATTCACACTTTCCAAAAGTTCCGTATTTTAGCGGATGGCCTCGTGCCTGACACTCATTAATATTAAAGTTGGGCAAAGCGTGTGTCTGACAGTCGGAGACACTCAAAGCGGCAGAGTATTGCTTCTCGGCGCTGCTGCCTCTAACCCAGACAGACCTTAAGGTTCAACCTGCCCTTTGCTACCATGAATCAACCCCTCAACTCTCTCACAAGCGAACCGACTGACACTGAAAACCGTAGCGAAATCTATGACCTCACCGAGGGTGAGCGCGACGAATTTGCAGAAGCAGATCATTTTGACACCGATTTGTTCTCGGAAGACTTTACTGAAGAACTCCCAACGGTCATTTTGCCCAACCGGGTTTTGGGGCTAGACGCTTATGGCGTGACGGATGTTGGTAATAGCCGACACCACAATGAAGACTTTTTTGTAATCGACAACCGATGTACCCAGCTTATTGATTCTGACGGTGCGCAGACTTACACGAGGGGCGTCTATATTTTGTGTGATGGCATGGGAGGCCATGCCCAGGGAGAAGTTGCCAGCCGAATGGCGGCAGAAACCCTAGCCCTATTTTTTAGAGAGCATTGGCAAGAAGAGATGCCCAGTGAAGCGGCAGTGAAAGACGCCATTAACTGGGCCAATCAAACGCTCCATACCCTCAATGAATCTCAAACCCGCATGGGGTCGGGTCGAATGGGGACAACCCTGGTTCTTGCTATGCTCCAAGATACGCAGTTCCGGTTTGCCCATGTAGGGGACAGTCGGCTCTATCGACTCACCCATCGCCACGGCTTAGAGCAATTGACCGTCGATCATGAAGTGGGTCAGCGAGATATTGAGCGCGGTACTGCTCCAGAAGTGGCCTATGCTCGTCCCGATGCCTATCAGCTCACTCAAGCCCTAGGGCCACGGTCGAGTCATTCCCTCAGACCAGACGTACAGAGCCTGACCCTACATGAAGACAGCGTGTTTTTACTCTGCTCCGATGGGCTAACCGATAACCAGCTTCTAGAGCGCTTTCAAGCAGAATATCTAACACCTTTGCTAGATTTTCAATACTCTTTAGAAGCAGGGCTACATCGACTCATTGAGTTAGCCAATACTGAAAACGGTCATGATAATGTTACGGTCATTGGCGTTCGGGTTAAAGTCTCTTTCGGGCAGTCAATGCCTGCAATGTTTGCTTGACGAGCTTTGCTTGACAGGCTCAAAGCGTTGCAATGATGGCTTGCGTGTGTTGACGCAGATGAATCAGGCGATCGCACAATTGCCCTAAGCGCTGTTGCCGGGTCGCGACAGATCGCGCAGACTGGTAGAGCGCGGCGTCTGTTAGCGATAGGCGCAGGAGACGATGCAGTTCTGTGACATGACGCTGGCTTGAGGTGGGAAGACTTGAGGTTTCTGGGCGATCGCCCATTTGAAACTGAAGCTGTTGACGCAGATCCTCTAGCAACGAGAGACATTGACTAGGGGATGGAGATTCTTCAGCATTGCTCTGGCAGAGAGACTGTAGCGCTTCAAGATGCTTCTCAAAAGCTTGCCATCCTAAAAAAGAATGATTGGGTATCTGTATCATAGAGATCGAGCTACGGGCAGCATTCCTTAACCATGTTTTAATAGAATAAAAAAGTGAAGCGTTTTGAGTATACTTCGCTTAATTTAGAATATCTTTGCTCTTAGAGCATCTCTATTAATAAACCTGCTTTTCTGTTAGCCTGATAATCCCCTTAAAACCTGCGCTCTGCCATGAATGTGACGGCTGCTGCTCATTCCGCTCCTTCAGACGTTGAACTTCCAGACTGGCTTCAGCGTTGTCTGCTGCCGGGTGCATCTCATCAATCCACGGCTGAAGAAAAAGATCGAGAGTTGATCTGCAAAGCCTTTAACTTTGGCTATCAGCTCCATCAAGGCCAAGTTAGAGCCTCTGGAGAACCTTACATTGCCCATCCTGTCGCAGTAGCAGGGTTACTTCGTGACCTAGGCGGCAGTGCCGCGATGGTTGCTGCTGGCTTTCTACACGATGTCGTCGAAGACACGGACATTACCTCAGAAGATTTAGAAGCAGCCTTTGGAACAGAAGTACGAGAGCTAGTAGAAGGCGTCACCAAACTTTCGACCTTTAACTTTTCGACCAAAACCGAACGGCAGGCCGAGAATTTTCGCCGCATGTTTATGGCGATGGCAAAGGATATCCGCGTCATTGTGGTAAAACTTGCCGATCGCCTGCACAACATGCGCACCCTAGAACACCTTGCCGACGAAAAGCGCCGTCGCATCGCCCAAGAAACCAGAGATGTCTTTGCACCCCTCGCCAATCGCCTCGGCATTTGGCGTTTTAAGTGGGAGCTTGAGGATCTTTCGTTTAAGTACCTAGAGCCAGATGCCTATCGCCAGATGCAGCAGCTTGTCTCTGAAAAACGGACAACGCGCGAAGACAGCTTGGCAGAGGTGATCCAAATTCTACAGCAGCGCTTAGAGCCTTTAGGGCTAGGGCATCTAGAGCTAAGCGGTCGTCCTAAGCATCTGTACGGCATTTTTCAGAAGATGGCGCGTCAGCAAAAAGAATTTCATGAAATTTTTGACGTGTCGGCAGTCCGGGTGATTGTTCAGTCGAATGACGAGTGCTATCGGGCCTTGGCAGTGGTGCATGACTGCTTCCGTCCCATCCCTGGTCGCTTTAAAGACTACATTGGTCTCCCTAAGCCCAACCGCTATCAGTCGCTACACACCTCCGTCATTGGCTCCAATGGTCGCCCTTTAGAAGTGCAGATCCGCACCCTAGAGATGCACCACATTTCTGAGTACGGCATCGCCGCCCACTGGAAATATAAAGAGTCGGGCAACTCATTGCCCAGCCAGTGGAATGCCAAGGATGATAAATTTACCTGGCTACGGCAGCTTTTAGAGTGGCAGAGCGATCTTAAAGGGACAGACGCTCAAGAATATTTAGACGATATTAAAGCCAATCTCTTTGACAGTGAGGTGTACGTTTTTACACCCAAAGGCGATCTTATTTCTTTAGCACAAGGAGCCACGTCCGTAGACTTTGCCTACCGCATCCATACAGAAGTAGGCAATCACTGCTGTGGAGCGCGGGTGAGTGGTCGCATGGTACCGCTCGATACCCCGCTCAAAAATGGCGACATTGTGGAGGTGCTAACGCAAAAGAACGCCCATCCGAGTTTGGACTGGCTTAATTTTGTCACTACAACGTCTGCCCGTAACCGGATTCGGCAGTGGTACAAGCGATCGCGCCGTGAAGAAAACGTGCTGCGCGGACGCGAAATGCTGGAAAAAGAAATGGGCAAAAGCGGCTTTGATGCGCTCCTCAAGTCTGAACCCATGCAGTCTGTGGCAGAACGATGTAATTACCAGGCACCCGAAGATTTGCTGGCAGGCTTAGGCTATGGCGAAGTCACCCTTAATTTAGTGGTCAACCGCCTGCGCGAAACCATTCATAAACTCCAGCCTCAAGATCTTAAGCCCGAGATGGGCATTGCCGCAGATAGCGTGCTGCTACCCACGGCTGTTACTCATTCTCTGAACCGAAACGCCCAGCCCGCTGCTGCACCCAGCGACGCCCCTATTTTGGGCATCGAGGGACTTATGCACCACATCGCAGGCTGCTGTCTACCTGTGCCCGGGGAGCCGATTATTGGCGTGGTAACGCTCAGCAGTCGCGGCATCTCGGTTCACCGTCAAGGCTGCTCAAATGTGGATGCGATCCCTGGCGATCGCCTCATCCCCGTCCGGTGGAACACCAGCACCCAAAATAAAGGCCGCCGACCCACCTATCCCGTTGAAATTCAGATTGAAGTATTAGATCGCGTGGGCGTTCTTAAAGATATCCTGACGCGCCTCACCGACAGTAAGGTCAACGTTCATAATGCTCAAGTCAAAACCTTCCCAGGCCGTCCAGCCCTGATTCAGCTTGGACTAGACATTGAGCACTATAACCAACTCGAGCAAATCTTTGCCCAAGTTCGCAAAATGAGCGATGTGCTTAATCTGCGCCGTCTCAACCAGCCCCAAGACTGAGTTTGACGTGATACTTTGCACTTTTGGCATACGACTGCCAAAATAGAGAGCATATTAGAACGCAACAAAGTAAAACGCAGCAAGGTAGTGTAAAAATCCGTTAGGAAAAGACTACTGCGCTTCATTTTTTAAAATGCCTCCATCACTGGAACCCTCAATGATTGTCGGACAACCTGAATTTGTTGAAAACCCAGAAAACCGCTGCCCAGTTATTCTACTGGTCGATACCTCCGGCTCCATGAGCGGAGCGCCCATTGATGCCCTCAACGAAGGGTTAAAGACGTTTCGAGAAGCGGTCATTCAGGATGAGCAGGCCGCCCTGCGTGTAGACGTAGCAGTCGTCAGCTTTGGCCCTGTAGAGCTGGTTCAAGATTTTGTGACCATCGACCAGATGATTCCACCCCACCTGGTTGCCAATGGCCTATCGCCCATTGGCGAAGCCATTAGCTTTGGGCTAGACCTGCTCGAAACGAGAAAAGCAACCTATCGCAATAACGGCATTCAGTATTATCGGCCTTGGGTCTTTCTCATTACCGACGGCGCTCCCAACCCTGGTTCGCCGTGGCTTCAGGCTGCCCAAAGACTTCAGGATGCCGAACAGCAGCGTAAGCTTTCATTTTTTGCAGTCGGCGTTCAGGGCGCAGACATGAATACCCTGCGCCAAATTGCGCCGCCCATGCGTCCGCCATTGATGCTAAACGGACTAGATTTTAGAGCCATGTTTTTATGGCTGAGTGATTCAATGGTGCGGGTTTCAACCAGCACCGTCGGGGGGGAAATGGTGGCACTGCCGCCAGTGGGATGGGGACAAATTACAACTTAGTCCCATTTTTACGTTTGCTTTAATACCCCTATTACCCCTTGAGGATGACTCGTGACCTGGAAAGCGATGGTTCATTCGGCCATTGGAACCCGCCATCAACAGCGGGGTCAACCTTGCCAAGATTATGGCAACTATCGCATTGAAGAGCCTTATTTATTGGGAGCCGTCTCTGATGGTGCAGGAAGTGCGAAGCATTCAGAGATTGGCGCACAGATCGCGGTCGAGACTGCCCTAGAGGCGATCAGTCAAGCCTTAAATAGCCAATTTGCCCAAACTCCAACCTGGGAAGAAATAGACCAGGCAGCACCTGAACTCTTTGAGCAAGTGCTAGACAATATTTTAAGCGCCTTGCATCAAGAAACCGTTGCCAGCGGCTGCGAACTCCGAGATTTAGGCTGTACGCTGCTGGCCTTTGTCGCAACCCCGGACTGGGTTGCAGCCATGCAG